>CAVVGP010000214.1:0-5405 GCA_963747625.1 uncultured Bacteroidales bacterium
CCTCAAAAGGGCAACCTCTTTTTTAAAATCCACTATCCAATAATCAATAGTTTTACTTTATGAATTTATGTGCTCCTCAGCGCTTCCCTGCCTGCTGGGCAGACAGGTCTGTATAAATTCTTAATTATGTAATTACACAGAGAGCCACTTTGAAATCCACAAAGGGCCACAGAGTTTGAAAAATTTGAATTCTTTCTGAATTTTGTGGTTTAGATTATAGTATATTACTTTGGCTTCATATTTATGTAATTAAAAATAAATCAATTAAAATGAAATTAGCTGCAATACTATTGAGTTTTATTATGTCGCTTCAGGTATTTTCACAAGATAAACCTGCATATAAAATATTTACAGGTGAAGGTAAAAAAGCTGATTATGAGGATATTCTAAAGGCTGCATCCAGGTCAGATGTTTTCTTTTTTGGTGAGCTGCACGATAACCCGATAGCGCATTGGCTGGAACTTGAAATAACAAAAAGTCTGTATGTTGCCAAAGGGAAAAACCTTATCCTTGCCGCAGAAATGTTCGAGAGAGATAATCAAATACTTATTGATGAGTATTTTGCAGGAATAATTAAAGAAAGTTCCTTTGAGACTGAAGCCCGTTTATGGAAAAACTATGCAACCGATTATAAACCACTGTTAAATTTCGCAAAAGACAGCGGGTTAAAATTCATCGCTTCAGATATTCCCCGCCGTTATGCTGCCGTCGTTGCATCCGGAGGATTCGAAGCACTTAATAAAATTTCCCCTGAAGGACTTAAATACATAGCACCATTGCCGATAGAATATGACCCTGAACTTTCCTGCTATAAAGATATGCTTTCGATGGGAAGCTCTATTGCAGGTCAGATGAGTGGTAAAATAAGTGAGAACATCCCAAGAGCGCAGGCAATAAAGGATGCCACTATGGCTAATTCAATTGCAAATACATGGAAGAAAGGCGATATTCTCATCCATTTCAATGGCAGTTATCATTCCGACAAGCATATGGGTATCCTTTGGTACCTGAATAAATATAATCCTTCAATAAAAGTTGCAACAGTCACCTGTGTCCTTCAGGATGATATTGAAAAAATGAGTGATGAAAACAAAGGACTCGCTGATTTTGTAGTAGTCATTCCAACTTCAATGACCAGGACTAATAAATAAATCTAAAGGTGCAATGGCATAACGGCGCAAAGCCGCAATGGTACAAATTCATTAATTTCTACAGTTAATTCTGCAGGTACTTTGGTAACTCTGTGATTTCTCTTCACTGTTAAAGTATTTTATTTACCAGAATTTATTTATCATCCTTCATCTTCTGTATTTCAGAAAACAATGATTTAAAGCAATTTACTTGTGAATTCTCTGAATTTTCAGGTTCCCTGCCATAAAAATTATCGAGAAACTGCCCGGCCCCCGACCAAACTGTTTGCATCATTCCCAGATACCTGTCTTTCATTTCGGGTGTAGCGGATCTTCTGAACCTTACCATATCCTGAGCCTGAATTACTGCGGTTCCAGGATTCCTCCACGGGCATGTAATAACACTCAGCCCCTTCATCGCAAAATAAACCGGAGTCTGATCAGGGCGCTCATAGTGCCAGTCGCAAATGACAATATCTTTCGGAATCATATCAATAGCCCTGTACGTATTATTGTAGCTCGCCTCCCATTCACCTAATCCGGTTGTTTTCCCATCGAGAAGTCGATCGCCCCATATCCATAATTTACGGCCTTTCAGAGCCAGGTGATCATGTAAAGTTCTTACCTCTCCGGCAAAAAGTTCTGCTTTATCTCTCCCTGAACAAAGAGGACATTGTGGTTCTCCGATATAGAAAACTTCATCCATTCCTGCATGGAACACGTCAGTCTCAAACACATCACATATTTCATCAATAATATCAAATACTACTTTGTGGACACCAGGGTTCAGAGGGCAATAACTCTTGCAGTATAATCCGTCGGCATTTGGCCACACATAATTCTCAGGCATCTTCACCATTGGTGTCTCATCAAACTGGGGATACACTTTTAACAAATTGCCTATTTTGCCGGCCCACGACTGGTGTCCCAGCATGTTAACCTGTGGTATTAAGTGTATATTGTTCTTTTTGCATACAGCGACTATCTTTTTTACGTCAGCTTTTGAAAGAGCCGATGAATCGCGTAATTCGGGATGGCTTTCGTACTGATAATTATAATCCACCCTGAGAATTAGAGTATTTACCGAACGGGGCGCTAGTTCCTCATTTATGAATCTGATGAACTCATCAACCTCTTTTGACGTCGGAGCACCTATACAAAAACCCCTGACCGGCAATATGCTGTCCAAAAGTGATTCTGACGTTCCGGGCCCCTGGGAAAATGAGACAGTGCTTGTAATTACAAGGAAAACTGTTAAGATTCTTTTCATGGTTAATCAAGATAAAATTCATAAATAGGTTCTCAGATCTTCAGAAGAATTGATTGCAAAAATATTTGTGTACACGTTCTTTATCAGTGCATCTTTAAGCAAGCCGGTTACCAGAATTTTTTGTTCCGGGAATGATTTATGCAGTTGCATTAGAAAATCAGAAGGCTTTATTTTTGAGTATTCCGAAAATAAACCTGTAACTATCAGATCTGCCTGCCATTGATTATTAATATTTATTACCGATAACAACGGGGTAGATTGACCAAGATAGAGAGTTTCATGTCCATTTTTCCTTATCAGATAATTTAAAAAGAGTAGTCCCATTTCGTGTAATTCAAAATCGGGAAGAAACAGTATTACTCTTTTCCTGCTTTGTTTTAATTCGGTGGATAAAGCATCCGTTGCAGAGATAATTCTCTGGCGGAAAATATTTGTGATAAAATGTTCTGAACCAATTTCTGTAAACCCGTATGCCACATAATTCCGATTCTTTGAAGAAAGGGGAATACTAAATCAGTAAAAGTTTCTTCGACTCCCATGTTTATACTGTTCCTTATAAGTAACTCATTAATCTCTTTTTCATTCTTCTCTATCATAGCGACTATCAGTGAATCCACCTGTGTGTCGGGCTGGCTCGGAAGCTTTGAAAGGAAAGCTGCCTTTTCTTCAATTTCTTTACTTGTGAATTGAGCTATTTTTGATATTTTATACCCGTTCCTGTTTAAGATTGCGATATTTATTATCCTTCTAAGCTCACTATCGCCATATCTTCTTCTGTTTGTTTCGGTCCTGTGCTGCTGGAGAATCCTGAATCGTCTTTCCCATACCCTTATTGTATGAGCTTTAATTCCCGATAATTTTTCAAGATCCTTTATTGAGTAATTTTCCATTATGCTCTAAATTTAGTATAAAATTATGCCATTTCCCAGGCAGGCCAAATTAAGTATTTTAGGGATGGGATAAAAAAAATCTGCAACTTCAAAGTTGCAGATTTCAATAAGCAACCGTTTTATTACTTTGAAGAAGGTAAAAGCACAGCATCTATAACATGAACAACTCCATTGGTTGCCTGAATGTCAGTTGCTATAATATTTGCACTCCCGTTTATTTTTGGGGTAGGCATAAGTGTTATCTGAATTGTCCCGTTAAGAGTTGTTACAGGTCCATCTGTCAGCTGATTTGATCTTATATTCCCGTTTACAACATGGTATAAAAGTATCGGGGTAAGCTGGTCAGCTGTCAGATCGGCAATTCCCGTAATTCCCAGTTGCATAAATAAAGTCTTAAATGCTGCATTGTCAGGGGCGAAAATTGTAAAAGGCCCTGCACCGTTAAGTGTTGCAACAAGATTGGCTTTAACAACTGCCTGTACAAGAATACTGAAATTACTGTTTGCAGTTGCAAGATCAACAACTGTTGGAGGAAGAAGAACTTTATCAATAACGTGTATTACTCCATTTTTTAAGTTTAAATCAGCTTGTGTTACATTGGCAGAACTGTTAATTGAGACTCCGCTTGTTGTGTTGATATACATACTCAGGTAATTTCCCTGTGCCGGACTGAGTGTGGAGTAATAACCTGTTGAGAGCATAGTAGATAGGTCCTTAACACCAAATACATGATATAGCAGTATAGGGGTTAAAGTGGCAGCTGAAAGATCAGATAATCCGCTTACGCCGAGTTGTTCAAATAAAGCATTGAATGCATCATTTGTAGGTGCGAACACAGTAAAAGTTCCATGGTCCATTGAGCACACTTGCAAGGTTAGCTTTTGTCAGTGCCTGTGATAAAAGTGAAAAATTATCATCAGACTCTAAATATTGAGTCACTGTGATGTTTTCCGGCACAAGCGTGGTTTTGTCTTTTTTACATGACGTCATAAAAGATATTCCCGTCAGTGTGAGAATCGTCAGAAGAATAATTTTCTTTTTCATGATTACAAATTTTAGTTATTAATATTTTTTGATTAATAAACATCCGAAATCAATTTAATGTTCATTTATTTTTATTTAATTTCTTGGTCTGTATATACATAAATATTTATTAAAAACAATAGTACTATTTCATTTTTGTATGTATAATTCTGTATATTCTGTTTTTTACAAATTTAAACTTTATATGTTAATTTTTTATTTGTTCATTTATTTATATCTTTATATATACATTTTAACTATTATCTGAAATAGGTACATGTTCCCCTGAACCGGTTGATTCAGGGCACTGGTTTGAAAAATCATCAGGGCGTTTACAGGTTTGTTTCACATATTGCACCATTGATAAATAGATTAATAAAAATTATCTTTATACCCTTTCTTTAATAGCCGGTTGATTCGTATGAGAGCTCTTCTTTGCAGTTTTTTGCAAAAAACCATTAAACACTGCCCTGGCCTGAAAATCCTGAATCTTTATTTCATTGTTTTTCTGTCTCCCCTGGGAAGCATCATCACAGGTTTACTTTCAGCAGAAAGTCAATTATGAAATTCATGTAACGCTCAATGATACGAAGCATGAATTGAATGCTTATGAGTCAATGGAATATATCAATAATTCTCCTGATACCCTGGGATTCTTATATTTTCATCTCTGGCCGAATGCATATTCAGACAATAAGACCGAACTGGCAAAACAACTGATGAGACGGGGACGGAAAATCAAAATTATTCAATGACCCGGAGTTAAGAGGATTTATAGATTCCTTAGATTTTAAAGCAGGAGGTAAAGAGATTAAATGGGACTTTACACCAGGATTTCCTGACATCTGCAAACTTACACTCAATAAACCACTAAAACCCGGTGACACAATTTATATAACTACACCTTTTCATGTCAAAATCCCGGAAGGAGTCACCTCGCGCATGGGTCATATCGGGAGTCGTACCAGATATCGCAGTGGTATCCCAAACCTGCAGTTTACGACAGGACAGGCTGGCATCAAATGCCTTATTCTCGATCAGGGTGAATTCTATTCCGAATATGGCAGTTTTGATGTAAGCATTACGCTGCCG
>CAVVGP010000215.1:0-6255 GCA_963747625.1 uncultured Bacteroidales bacterium
CCTTTTAGAGACACCCTCTTTTTTTGTATAAGATTTCTCTTTACTTTACTTTTTCAACGATAGCTTTAAAAGCTTCAGGGTGGTTCATAGCAAGGTCGGCAAGCGTTTTTCTGTTAAGTGCAATACCTTTTTTATCAAGTTTACCGATAAATTCGGAATAACTCATTTCATACTGACGGACACCTGCATTTATCCTTTGGATCCACAAAGCCCTGAAAAGGCCTTTCTTTTTCTTTCTGTCGCGGTATGCATACCCCATTCCTTTGTCGAGGGTATTCTTTGCAACCGTTATTACGTTTCTTCTTGATCCGAAGTTTCCTTTTGTCTGCTTAAGAACCTTTTTTCTTCTTGCTCTTGATGCAACTGAATTTACTGATCTTGGCATAACTCATCTTTTTTGAATGTCAGCGGTCCGGTAAAAGACTCTTAAATGCTGAACAATCTGTTAATACTATAATTAATTTTATCAAAGCATTGACAACGTTGCATACAACGTCATACATTATTTCATTGCCAGCAACAGCTTAACGTTCTTAAGGTCTGTTTTGTGAACCTCACCGGCATAAGTAAGATTTCTCTTACGTTTTGTCGATTTTTTTGTGAGGATGTGGCTTTTAAATGCATGTTTACGCTTGATCTTTCCTGTTCCGGTCAGAGAAAATCTTTTCTTTGCACCCGGATTCGTCTTCATTTTTGGCATTTCTCTCTTTCAAATATATTAAATAACTATTTTTTCTTTTTTGGTGAAAAAGATACAATCATTCTTTTGCCTTCAAGCCTTGGAAGCTGTTCAACTTTTCCATATTCCTCAAGGTCGTTGGCAAAACGCAATAATAACACTTCACCCTGTTCCTTGAATAAAATAGATCTTCCTTTAAAGAACACATAAGCTCTCACTTTTGCCCCTTCTTCAAGGAATCTCATGGCATGCTTGAGCTTAAAATTATAATCATGATCATCAGTGTTTGGACCAAATCTGATCTCCTTCACAACAACTTTTGATGCTTTGGCCTTAATTTCTTTCTGCTTTTTCTTCTGCTGATAGAGAAACTTCTGATAATCGACAATCCGGCAAACAGGGGGATCCGCATTTGGGGAAATTTCAACAAGGTCAAGTTCCAGTGTATCTGCAAGCTTGAGAGCATCCTGAATACTCATTACGTCTGCTTCTATTTCTTCACCGACTACTCTGACCACTTTTGCAGTGATCCTGTGGTTGATTTTGTGAGCCGGCTGGGTAACCCTTGCCGGGCTTCGCCTGATTGGTAAAGCTATAGTTCTTTCCTCCTAATTTTTATTAATACTAAAATTAATTATCGTGCATTAAAATGCAGTTTCCTTTTTGATTTCAGAATTTATGAAATTAATAAATTCTTCAATTTTCATACTTCCTTTATCGCCTTCTCCCTGCTTCCTGACAGCGATAGTCCCGTTTTCCACCTCTTTTTCGCCTATAATAAGAAGGTAGGGAATCCTCTTTAATTCATTATCCCTGATCTTCTTACCTATCTTTTCGCTTCTATCGTCAATTAGTGTGCAAATATCGGAATTATTTAGAATTTCCAAAACTTTTCCTGCATAATCATTAAATTTTTCACTTATTGGCAGAATGACTGCTTTTTCAGGGGCAAGCCATAATGGAAATTTCCCGGTTGTATTTTCAATAAGAACAGCTACAAATCTCTCCATCGACCCGAATATTGTGCGATGAATCATTACAGGTCTGTGTTTCTGGTTATCACTTCCGTTGTATGTAAGATCAAACCTTTCAGGAAGGTTATAATCGACCTGGATAGTACCCAGCTGCCATTTTCTTCCGATTGCATCTTTCACCATAAAATCCAGCTTCGGACCATAAAATGCTGCTTCCCCGGTAACTATAGTCGTTTCCAGATTTTTCTCTGCTGCAACTTCAATTATATCTCGCTCTGCTCTTTCCCAGTTTTCATCTGAACCGATATATTTTTGTTTATTATTGGGATCCCGTAAGGAAACCTGAGCTGTAAAATCATTGAAATTGAGTATCTTAAATATGTACAGGATAAGGTCAATAATGTTTTTAAACTCTTCTCTCATCTGATCCTCCCTGCAGAAAAGATGAGCATCATCCTGGGTGAAACTTCTGACTCTTGTAAGTCCGTGTAACTCCCCACTCTGCTCGTACCTGTACACCGTTCCAAATTCAGCCATTCTGAGCGGCAGATCTTTGTAGGAATGAGGTGTTGCATTATATATCTCACAGTGATGAGGGCAGTTCATTGGCTTGAGCATAAACTGTTCACCTTCCTGTGGAGTGGATATTGGCTGAAATGAATCGGCCCCATATTTTTCAAAATGGCCTGAAGTCTTATAAAGGGTTACATTTCCGATATGCGGAGTTGTAACAATCTTATATCCTCTTTTCCTTAGTTCCTTGGTCAGAAAAGTGATAAGATTCTGTCTGACATCTGAACCTTTCGGAAGCCAGAGCGGCAGACCCATTCCTACTTTTGGAGAAAAGGTGAATAACTCAAGCTCTTTACCGATCTTGCGGTGATCCCTTCTCTTTGCCTCCTCAAGAAATACCAGGTAGTCATCAAGAAGCTTCTGCTTCGGATAGGTGATACCATATATTCTGGTAAGCATCTTGCGATTTTCATTGCCTCTCCAGTAAGCTCCTGCAACACTAAGCAGTTTAATGGCTTTCAGAGGTTCTGTCGATGGGAGATGAGGTCCCCTGCAAAGATCTGTGAAATTGCCCTGTGTATATAATGTAATTGTGCCATCTTCAAGTTCACTAATCAATTCAGTTTTGTATTCATCACCCTTTTTTGTAAAGTAATCTAGAGCCTCTTTTTTGCTTATATCCCTTCTTTTATAGGTCAGATTCATGGCAGCTAGTTCCTTCATCCTGTCCTCAATAGCCTTAAGGTCAGCTTCAGTAATTGCTATTCCATCACCCGGATCCACATCATAATAAAAGCCATTTTCAATAGCTGGTCCTATTCCGAATTTCATGCCAGGGTATAACGATTCCAAAGCTTCAGCCATAAGGTGAGCCGAAGAGTGCCAGAATGCATGTTTTGCTTCAGCATCTTCCCATTTATGAAGCTTTATAGTAGCATCGCCGTTTAATAGGCCTGGTCAGATCCCATATTTCACCATTTACAGTTGCGGCATAAACCTCTTTGGCCAGCCTTGGACTTATCTGTTCCGCGACTTCCAGACTGCTGATTCCTTTTTTATATTCCCGTGCAGATCCGTCAGGAAAAGTTATTTTTATCATTCTGAATGCTTCTTTTTATTGGAGTGCAAAGATAAATATAATTTTTCATTTAACGGTTGTAATAATTCTGACAATCCATGCCATATGCCTGCAAAAATCATAGTTCAACCGGAAGGCCATGCCATGGCATAACCATTTCATTTCAATACATCATTCAATTCTTTTTTAATTATTTTGGTCCAGACTGCATAGCCCTTTTCAGTAAGATGTAATTTATCATCTCTGAATAATTCATCTTTTGGTAATCCCTTTTCATCAAGAAAAGCATAATCGGTATTAATGAAATATGTGTCTTTACTTTTATTGCAGATATCCCTGATGAGTGAATTGGCTTTCTGGATCTCAGGCCAGACTTTCCATCGTGATGGGGTTGGAGTGATGGCAATCCAGAAAACCGGAGTTTCAGGATGACCTTTACGAATGGTTTTAAGAACATTCCTGAATAATTTTGCGACATCTTCCGGTGTTTTGTCCTGTTCTGACCCTGAGATATCATTAGCGACAAATAAGACAATAGCCCTGCAGGGATGGGGATCAAAAATCCGGGCAGCATAAACAGCAAAATCGCTCAATTTTGCCCCTCCATAACCGCGTTGAATTACTTGATATGGTACCATGTCTTTTTCCAGAGAAGTCCATAATCTGATACTTGAACTTCCCGCAAAGAGAATTGCATCCTGTGGATATTTTTCATTTTTATCGAGCTGTTCGAATTTTTCAATATCTTTTTCCCAATACTTTACCTCTGGAAGATTCCGGTATTTTGTAATGGGTGAACAGGAGAATAAAATAAAATAAATAAGCAAAATAATGTACCTGCGCATGTCATTGGGTCTTGATCTGCTCAAATGTACAAATTTATTTTACATCAAAAACCTGAAGCCGATCCGGCTCGCTTTCGCTTTTTTTATTATTAGAAGGTACAGATATAATATATTTACAAAAAAAAAGTTAGGTTTGTAAGAATTAAACTTCTTTCCCAACCTTTCAATCAAGCCATATGTCAAAAAATCGGTTATTTTTAACAAAACCTCTTCCTCAGCTATTCAGTGAATCTCAGGAGTCCGGTGGTCTGAAGAGATCTCTTACCGCGCTGAATCTCACCACTCTTGGTATTGGAGCTATTATTGGCGCAGGCATTTTTGTGCTCTCGGGCCAGGCTGCTGCTCAATATGCCGGACCAGCCATTGTGCTATCTTTTATAGTTTCAGGGTTAGCCTGCGGTTTCGCAGGGCTATGTTATGCCGAATTTGCGTCAATGATACCAATTGCAGGAAGCGCGTATACCTATGCTTATGCTACACTGGGAGAGTTTCTGGCCTGGATAATTGGATGGGATCTTATCCTTGAATACCTTTTTGCCGCTTCAACTGTCGCAGTTGGCTGGTCAGGATATGTGGTAAGTTTTTTAAAGGACCTGCATATTTTTATTCCCGCCCAGTATACAGGTGCAGTGGGGACAGTACTTGTCAATGTTCCGGATATGGGATGGAAGCCACTGACAGATGCATATGCAAACACCCTTGCTTCTTCCGGTATTCAGGTTGATTCATTAGCACATGTAACATGCGTACTGAATTTACCGGCCATGTTTATCGTCGCTTTCCTGACAACCCTGCTGGTTATTGGTATTAAGGAATCTGCCAACTTCAACAATATAATGGTAATAACCAAAGTATCGGTCATTATTTTGTTTGTTGCTATCGGTATCATGTTTGTAAAAACCGCTAACTGGCATCCATTTATACCAACCAATAAAGTTGAATCCGCTCCAATATCCCAATATGGATCGTTGTGGGGCTGGTTGAAAGCATATTCTCATGAATTTGGTAAATTTGGCATCAGCGGTATTTTAAGAGGTGCCGGAGTAATCTTTTTTGCTTATATTGGATTCGATGCTGTTTCAACTGCAGCGCAGGAGGCAAAAAATCCGCAGCGTGATATGCCGGTTGGTATACTCGGCTCACTTGGGATTTCGACTGTTTTATATATCCTGGTTGCAATTGTGCTTACTGGTATTGTAAGCTATACTACTTTAAATGTGGCTGATCCTGTTGCAGTAGGAGTGGATGCAATGGGGAAGGGGATGTTCTGGTTAAGGCCTATTGTGAAGATTGCTGCTATAGCCGGTTTAAGCTCAGTTATTCTGGTTATGCTGTTAGGACAACCTAGAATCTTCTTCTCAATGTCGAGGGACGGGTTCCTTCCTCCCGTATTTTCAAAGGTTCATCCTCGTTTTAAAACACCATATGTAAGTACAATAATTACTGGAACTGTTGCTATGATTATTGCTGGAATACTTCCTATCAGCATTCTCGGTGAACTTGTTTCAATTGGCACACTCCTTGCTTTTATCATAGTATGCCTGAGTGTCATAGTACTCAGAAAATCTAAACCAGATATCAAGCGTCCGTTTAAAACACCATGGGTTCCGCTGGTTCCTGATTCTTGGTGCTTCTATATGCTTTTTGCAGATGACATCCCTGCCATTTGATACATGGTTAAGACTTATCATATGGATGGTTATAGGTTTTTGCATCTATTTCTTTTATGGGGTCAAACACAGTAAGATCAGGCAGAATGCACCGAAGGAACAGGCTTAAGACCGTAAAGTGACCTGGGCCAGAGAGACTGAGAGACGAAGAGATTGTATAGATATGTTACCAAGAAATAAAACTTAGTAACAACCTGGTAAGTAATTAAGATTATACTATTCTATTTAAAAAGATGTTTGCTGAGCAATCTCAATGCTTCTGTTTTATTCGATGTATCAATCAGAAGAGAAAGGCTGTTGGGACTACCTCCATAAGAGATCATTTTAAGAGGGATAGTGTTTAAAGCTTCAAATATTTCGGGAGCTGAGCCTGTCCGTTCGGTTCGGAAATCTCCAACAATACATATAATTGTTTGATTTTCTTCAACTTCAACAGTTCCAAGTTCTCTCAGTTCCTTTGCTATCTGTTTAATGAATTCAGGATTATCGATTGTGA
>CAVVGP010000216.1:0-13076 GCA_963747625.1 uncultured Bacteroidales bacterium
CTCCCTTTTGAGACACCCTCTTTAACACGTAAAAAAACCTATTTTAACCCAAACCGGTAACTGAATTTAATAAGGAATACATTATGAGGAGTATTAAGGCCTTTATTGAAAAGTTCGCCGATATTGTTGAAAAAATCCATCTGGCCTGAATCGCTGTTGTAACTTCTGGTCTGACTCCATACAAGGTAGAGTGTTGATCCTGGATTGTATTCCCATCTTACCACAAAGTTTGATAGGAATTGTTTCACATTGAAATCACTAAATGGGATTGTATAGTCGGTTTTCCCATCAGAGTTTTCATCGACATTATAATGATCTGTATCAAAAGATATCTCGTTGCTGTTATAGGTCCAGAACCTGTCCTTGTAGTTGTTTGCCAAAGGTTCGGTAATGAATTTATGATCATAATATCTTCCTGTTGCTACAAATGGCTGTCCCCAATACTGGAAAGTAAGGTTTGGACTTATGTTCAGATTCATTCTGAAAGAAGTGCTGATTGTTTTCTGATCGATGCTGGCAAAAATGTACCTGGGAATTCCATTATAATTGGTTTCAGTTACATACTGAAGCTCTGTAAACGATTTATTATATGCCGGACTGATGGTAAAAACAAGAAAATTAGTCGGTTTATAGGTTATGTCCACTTCGGCATATAAATTATCGGAACTGTTTTCAAATCCTTTTGATCCGTTAAATGAGACATTAAAGACCAGTTTTTTACGGCTATCAGTAGTGAACCCTGCCCTTGGACTAACGCTGCCGGGCAATTTCATCATTGGTCCGCCTCTAAGCAAGTCGGAAGAAAGAGACGGAGTGTTAAGGCTGCCTCCGGTCCAGAAGTTCCAGAAATTTTTCAGATTTATATTGGCATTCCACTCATAACCACCTCCAACCCATTCACCGCCAAAATTATTAATTGAATAAAAATCAGAATTAATGTTATAACTCTTGTATATCCATTTTGGATCATATTGATTATATCCGGCCCAGAGAACCGAGAGAATCTGATCTGTTGTACGCATGTAACCGATGTCATTAATTTCAAAGCCCGGAGTTTTCCACAAGACTGCTCCCAGAAAATTCCAGTGTCCGTTTAGTTTCATTATCTGCAATCTGCCTCCTGATCCGGCAAGTGAAGTTCTGTTTGTATCAAGTAATGCATAATTTTTATAGGGCCGCTGGAAATAATGGGCAGACGATTCCTGTGTATTGGTAATTGCTTTTTTGGAGCCGTCAACAAAGCTGAATGCTGTATTAAGATTAACCATCCAGCTTTTTTTCTTGAAGTATTGAGTGAAATCGATTCCGCCTGTATAGGCAGCTTTATGCATTATGTCACTTACATCAGGATTCAGATCCCTGTTGGTGCTGGTGAAAAGGCCGCCGATTAAAGTATTTCCATTGTTAATATCCTTTTGTACCCGTCCTACTAAATAATTTGTGAGAGGCTCTACAGTTGTAAATTTTCTTCCGCCAATTGTATCAACTTCAGCCTTTTCCTGGGCTGTAACAGCTTCCACAATACCAACCGAAAGTCCGTCTTTTGTCTTTCCTGTAAGTTTGGCAGCGCCAATAATATCTGTTCTGGTAGGGACATTTGCGTACCAGCCGTCTTTCAGGTCGGGATATCCTTGTGGTTGACGTCCTATTCTTCTTGAATAGAAGAGGTTATCGTTTCCAACACCCCCGTTGCCTATTCCCAGTCCGAAGTCGGTTATATTGTTCCCTTCGATAAAGAACGGACGTTTCTCCGTAAAAAAAGTCTCGTATGCTGTCAGATTTACCACAGAAGGGTCAGCTTCTACCTGGCCAAAATCAGGATTAATTGTCAGGTCCAGCGTCATGTTATTTGTCACACCAATCTTGGCATCTACACCTCCGTTTAGTTTGGATGACTTCCCCGATGCCAGAAATGGGTTGGAAGGATCTGACTGATAAGTTTCCGTACTGGCTACCCCATAGGGTGTGACATCAAAAATTTTCCTTGGTTTGATCTGTTCAATGCCCTTCAGTTCTCCGAACAAATGAACTAATCCGGGAGCTTCTCTTGGAATATGTTGCCAGAATGTTTGCTCGTTCTTCCTGTACAAAATTCTGGCAACATCAAATCCCCATCCATCGGACGAATTCTTGTCGAACCTCACCTGGCTGAATGGAATTTTCATCTCGGCAACCCATCCTTCCTTGTTAATGGAAGTGGCTACCCACCAGTTAGGATCCCAGGTAGGATCCTGGTTTTGACCGTCATTGGTGAACATCTGGTCGTATTTGACACCTGCAGAACTCACACCAAACAAAAAACCTGTCCGAAGATCATGGAAGCTGTCAATAATTATTCCTACCAGGTCACCATCTGCCTCATCTCTCCTTGTAAGACGGTTAACGATACTATCAGGATGGGTATCATAAGCTTTTATGGCAACATAAAGATTATTATCATCAAATAAAATCTTAAATTCTGTTCGCTGAGTTTCCGGTCTTCCGCTAAATGGCTGATTTTGAGTAAAACCACCTGCCCAGGTCCCTGACTGCCATGCTTCATCATCAAGTACTCCATCAATGGTGGGAGGTTTAGATATATGTGTTGCTTCATATTGCTTCTTTTCAGGGTCCTGTGCAAGTATTAACGGTAAAAGCATCATACCAAGAAAAATAGTAATAAAAATTCTTTTCATACAGAAATTTGATTTATTAAATGTCTGTATAAGGACGCAAAAAGAAGGTTTTTGATGCACAAAAATCAGTTTTTAAAATTTATTTTCACTTTCACCATAAAGCGTCTTAATCTTGAAGAAGCTATCAGGCTGGTTATTATCAGGTTAACTTACTTATGCCAATCTCTGACCCTGGAGATGGTGCCAACTCATAACCCGGATTTGAGAGAATGAGGAGTAAGATAAGACACTTTTATGAATATTTCACACTAATCGTAAAGCCGTATAAATTCAAATGTATTGCCTGTGTATTCAAGAAATCTCAGAAAATCAGATTTTGAAATGACAAGGGATGCAGTATTGATATTAGGATGAAAAGCGAGTCTGTCAAATTCGGTTAATTTTTCATCAATGAACAGGTGAACATGTTTTTCAGTGTCATTTATCAAACCGAAAGGTGAAACAGAACCGGGTTCCACGGCAAGATATTTTTTTAATCTCTGATCTGATGCAAATGTAAGCTTCCCCTGTTTTAACCTTTTTTCAAGATCTTTGATGTTAAGTTGCCGGAGGTGTTCGAGGATAACCAAATAATGTTTGTCTCCTTTATGATTACGGAAGAAAATGTTTTTACACCTTCCGGAATTATAGTTTTTCCAGTGAATCTTAGCTTCCTCAATTGTTGCCAGAGGCGGGTGTTCATGGTATTCAAATGGGATTGCCAGTTTTTCTAAAAGTTGGTATAATTCTGGTTGACCCCTCATCAGGAATTACTTTTCTTTGGAATATATGAGAATTCCATATCGACAAGAAATGCAATATCTGATCCTGCTTCTTTAAGGTCAGTATCTTCCTCATCATAATACCACTCAACAAGAAATGGGATGCCTGAGGGTTTAAGCCGTTTCAACTCCAAAAAAATGTCATATAGAAATTTAGCCGATGAGGAATTGAAATACATTAAATCGATCTGGAACCTTAATGGGGAATTAAAGGTATATTTCTCATTCTGAACCTGCAGGATTTCATCAATGTACTGTTTAATCCATTCAATAACAGGGTAGTATATTGCACGAACATCTTCAGGGGCAGAAATTCCTTTAATGAAAAAAATATCTTCCTGCGGCGAAAAAATAAATTCAGGAATTTTATCTGTTGGGCTAATATGAAGTTTTTCCATTTGCAGGCCTTTTTACAAAAATATCTCATTAATTTAAAATAAGTCCATCTTATTTAATTTAAATTCAATTTATAAAATTTCATTTATTTCATCATCAGGGCAATATCCATTATCTTCAAGAAGGGGGCTCTTTGAATAAGCATCCACTGCCAGCCTGTCACATATCTCATTTTCAGGGTTATTGGCATGTCCTTTGATCCATACAAACCTGACTTTATGTTTCCGGTATATTTTTAGAAACCTTATCCAAAGATCAGGATTTTTTTTCTTTTTGAAAGCTTTCGATTCCCATTGAAATACCCAACCTTTTTCTACAGAATCAGCAACATATTTTGAGTCGGTGTATACAACCACACGGCTTCCGGGAATTTTCAGAGCTTCGAGGCCTTCAATAACTGCCATAAGTTCCATCCTGTTGTTGGTTGTTAACCTGAAACCTGCTGATTTTTCAAGCCTGTGTTTACCTGATATAAGCACTACTCCGTATCCTCCGGGACCAGGGTTTCCGCTTGCAGCTCCGTCGGTATAAATAGTTATTTCACCTTGCATGGGGAAGGACAATGCCTGTAGTTGCTGATAAATAGCTTTATTGCTATCGACAAAAGGATGACACCGAACACTTTTTTAAGAATCTGCAGGCCCTCCTGCACCAAGTATCTTTCTCGAAGATGTATGTCAATCGAAGAACAAGATAGATGACTCCCATATTTAAAACCAGCGCAATAAAAATATTAATCGTCTGATATTCAGCCTTCAATGAAAGGATTGTAGTAATTGATCCGGCACCGGCGATTAATGGAAAGGCTATAGGAAATATTGAGCCGCCCCCGTGTGATTCTTGTTTAAAGAGTTCGATGCCCAATATCATTTCCATGGCTATCAGGAAAATAATAAATGAGCCGGCGATTGCAAAAGAAGATACGTCAATACCGAAAATACCAAGCAGAGGACTTCCGATTAATAAAAAAGCAAGTAAAATCAGGAAAGAAACAAGAGTAACTTTTATCGATTTAATATCTCCCGACTTGGCTTTAATATCGATAATTATCGGGATAGACCCTGGAATATCAATGATTGCGAAAAGAACCATAAAAGCAGCAAGAATCTCAATCAGGCTAAAATGCATATTTTAAAATTTGCTTCAAAGATAATCAAATTTCATTTTTTCTCTGTGGAACTCGGCTTTTCTCTGTGTTGCTCTCCTGATAAAACGGGACAGGTTGTATAAGTTCTTATTTTTTACCAAACAAACCTGTCTGCCGGCAGCAAAAAAATACCTCATCTCTTTCCGGAGATGAGGTATTGCAGGTGGTTAAAAATTATTTTACTGAACAATAGTCATCTCATCAACAAGATTTTTTGCACCGGCATAAACATCCATTATCCAGAGCACATAACGGATATCGACAACGATTGTTCTTTGAAGTTGAGGTTCATAAGCAATATCGCCGCTCATTGATTCCCAGTTGCCGTCAAATGCCAGTCCAATTAATTCTCCGTTTCCATTCATCACTGGGCTGCCTGAATTGCCACCGGTAATATCATTTGTAGTAAGAAAGCAAACCGGCATATACCCTTTTGGTGATGCATACCTGCCAAACTCCTTCTTATTATTCAGATCAATAAGTCTTTGGGGGAGATCGAATTCATAATCACCCGGTTTATATTTATCTATAACTCCCTGAAGAGTTGTGTAATATTTATATGTAACTGCATCGCGTGGATCATAATCCTGGATAGTTCCATATGTCAGTCGCATAGTTGAGTTTGCGTCTGGATATAAAGTTTTTTCAGGTACCATCTCCATTAAAGCGGCCATCCACAGTCTCTTTCCTTCTGCCAATCCTGTGTCATACTGGCTAAGATCTTGTGACAAATTTTGCGCTGTCGTAATAAATGAATTTGCAGTCACGTAAACCGGGTCATTTTCAATCGTTTTAAGTACAGGTTTTTCAAGGAATGCATTTAACTTTTCTTCACTTGCAAAGATGGATTTGGCAAACATCGCATCAACAAACTTATCAATTTTGCCTTTAAATTTCTTATCAACAATATTGGTATAGAAATCGGGTTGGAATTTAGCAGGAATGTCTGTTCTGTAAAGCGTAAGCATAGCTTTCGTTGATTTAATATCAGTTGGCAGATTATAGTCTTTGTAAAAATTACTGCTGGTCTTCTTAAATTCTTCAACTGCTTCCGATATTTTTTGATTATCATTTGATTTAATGGCATTAACCAGCCTGGAAATTCTCCGGTTAAGGCCAATAAGTTCGCATCCCTGCATGCATTCATTCAGGTAATTAAAGGCATTGTAATATTCTGCCCTGCCTTCTACTGCATTTTTTATCAAATTAAGCGCTTCTCCATATTTTGCCTTACGTTCAGGAGTTGCAACAACCCATTTATTAAATTGATTTTCAAGCTCTTCTTTTTTAGCTATAACATTTAGTTTTTCAAGGCTGCTTTTTTGACCTATAGAATATTTCCAATAGTTTGATGAACCTGAATATTTAGCCGAATACTGAATATTTACTTTCTGATCGGCCAGCATATCTTTCATCCAGATATCCTGTTTGATACCACGTATCTTAATCCTGTCGGGGTGAACAATCTTCAACAAGTTCATTTATTTCGTAAGAGGTCATATATCTGTTTGTCCTTCCCGGATATCCCAGTATCATGGTAAAGTCACCTTTATTAAGATCTTTTATTGAAACATTCAGGTAGCGTTTTGGTTTCAGCGGAATATTATCTTTTGAATATGGTGCGGGCTTTCCATCGGGACCCGAATAGACGCGGAATACGCTGAAATCACCCGTATGGCGTGGCCATTCCCAGTTGTCAGTGTCGAACCCAAATTTGCCAATGGATGAAGGCGGAGCTCCGACCAAACGAACATCTGTATATCTTTCATACTTAAGAAGGTAAAAATAATTTCCGCTGTAAAAGCTTGCAACCTGTACCCTGTAATTATTTCCTTCACCAGTTTTCTTTTCAATTTCCTGCCTGGCTTCATTCACTGCTGTTGTGCGATCAGCTTCACTCATCCCGTCTTTGACATTTGCGAGGACCTGACTGGTTACATCTTCAATACTTATAAGGAATGTTACTGATAGATTGGGGTTTGGCAACTCCTCTTCTTTCGTCTTTGCCCAGAATCCGTCACGAAGGTAGTCGTGATCAACACTGCTGTGTGCCTGGATGGAACCATAACCACAGTGATGATTTGTAAGAACAAGGCCCTGAGGAGAAACAATTTCTGCTGTACAGCCGCCACCAAAGATTACCACAGCATCTTTAAGGCAAACTTTATTGAGACTATAGATATCTTCAGCTGAAAGCTTAAGACCCAGTTCCGTCATTTTCCCCATGTTCAGTTTTTCGAGAAGGGGTAACAGCCACATCCCTTCATCAGCTTTAGCTTTGAAGCCAAAACCGAGTACAAGGATTAAAAGTAATGCAAATAATTTTTTCATAAAGTATAACTTATTTAGATTGATTTTGAACGGTAAACAAAGATAGTTTTAAAAATTAATAATAGGTTGTTCAGAATTCGAATTTCAACTGGGAATCGAAAAGATTAAAAGATTTTCGATGGTAAGGAGTTATTCCATATTTCATAATTGCTTCCCTGTGAAAGGAAGTGGGATACCCTTTATTTTTATTCCAGCCGAATTCGGGGAACTCATTATGAATTTTTTCCATAAATTCATCACGGAAGGTCTTTGCTAGCACTGAGGCTGCTGCAATTGAAAAATACAAACCATCGCCTTTGATAATAGTTTTATAATCAATGTTCTTGTATGCATAAAACCTGTTACCGTCTATCAGCAGGAACTGCGGTACTTTTTTGAGACCATCAATTGCAATATGCATAGCTTTAATCGAAGCCCTCAGAATATTCATTTCATCAATTTCATTATTATCAACAAATGCCACCTTCCATGCTATTGCCGAATTAATGATTTCATCCTTCAAAATAGCTCTCTGATTTGCTGTAAGCTTCTTGGAATCATTGAGAACAGGATGTTTATAGTTTTTTGGAAGGATTACTGCTGCAGCAACTACCGGTCCTGCCAGACATCCTCTTCCGGCTTCATCGCAACCTGCTTCTGTAAGATTATGATAAAGAAATGATTTTAGCATCTTACCAAAATTTCCCTGAATATGCTTAAAAGTCCTTCCCAAAGTAACACAAAGGATTGGAACACTATAATAAAAATCGTCAAAAAATCAGAACCGGATATTGCAGAATGTTAATAACTAAAAAAATCCAGGATAAGATAAAAAATCTGTTAACCAGCAGATTAAAATGATATTCCACAGAGGATAAAACGTTCCTGACAAGTTATTAACATACTTATCAACATATATTGATGACTTTCAAAAAATATGGTTCTATTTAGTAATGCATGATAAATCTGAAATGATCAGGTGAACTATTTTAATACTGCTACTGTTAATTTTCAGGACTGATTTTATAGTATTTGTGGAACCGCTCTGCTGTTCTGATGGTATTTTGTTACTCGCAGGTTATTATTAATGAATCACCTCCGGTGTAGAAATTTGCATTCAAATTGCGGAGCGATTTCACCAATATCAGTTATTGATTAGATATTTTGAACCGCGAAACGGTTCCACATGTTAATTAATGATGGTATTCCCTCCGGATGGTCATCCTGAAAACAACAAGACAGAATATTAATGCCCCCAGTATTCCTGATACATCACTTAATATATCTTTTATACTGAATGATCTTCCGGGAATAAGCTTCTGATGCAACTCATCAAGAACTGCAAAAAGGATAAGCCCCAGGGTGCAATTGATCCATTTTTTGTAATTCATTTTAAATTCTTTGCCTGCGAATGAAAGAAAAGACAAAAAAGCCATAATGCCATACTCACAAAAATGGAAGAAATAATCCAGCCGGAAATCAGTCCTTGCTGTATGAATTTTCAGAACAGGAAGTCGTGGAATGGATGATACTGCCAGCACTGCTATCAGCCAGCTGATAAGGATGTATTTTGCATATGGCTTGCACCAAATTATTAATTTCAGCATTTTATTTTATTATATACCACGATTCAGTATGGGGTTCGACTGCTACCGGAATTGTGATTTCATAATTTCTGTTAATTGAATATCTCCTGGCTTTACTGTCGTTTTCAACAATTAGTGCAACTCTTTTCAGGCCGGTATAGTAAATGTTTATAGTAAGATTTTGTTTAACAGCTTTGTCCAGAGGATTGTAGACCATAAGCAACCCCTTCTCGGCGCCGGCAGGATTCACATTAAGAATTGCATCGATATCCCTGCCATCTGCACGTTTAACATGTATAATGTCTGCATCAAGGATGGCACGGTGTTTCTTATAAAAAGAAACCCATTTTTTGACAAGGTCCATTGTCTCCGGAGCGTCATACAGTCTTGAGCCCCTGTATGCTGCCTGTACACCTGCACCAAACAGATCGGCCAGTCTCTGCCCATAATGCGGCGGGTGTTCTTTTTAAAGGCTCAATTGTAGCAGCGGCTCCACCGCCCTGATATTCAACAAGAGGCACATGCATCCAGCCCATCGACGGTGTTTTTTCCCATGTACCATCAAAAATATTCTGACGTTCAATTATTTCCTGTTCCCTGCGTGGCAGCGACCAGTTGCTTTCACGGTAACCCATAGCCGTTTTGCCGCTCCCGTTTAGAAAATACCAGTCAGGGACAGTCAGATAAACTCCCCTTGCACGGCACCATTTATAGAAATCAGTAATTATCCTGAATTGTTTCCATTGAGAATCTGCAAGGCCTTCATGTCCGGGATGAGTAGTTGCCATATACACATCACCAGGATAGGACCCGTCATGCTCGAGGTTATCAAAACCGGTGTATTCAATGAAATGATATAGTTTTCTAAAATATTCTTCCCCCACACACTGCCCAGGCAGGGTGAATTTCCAGAAACAGGATGCTTTCCGGCAGGCATAACAACATCATTTCCCCCACCGATTTTCCTGCTGGCCAGCAAACTATATCCTCCCAATGCAATACCCTTGCTGTGAGCATATTCTGTGAGTTCTTTATACCTGTTAAGGCTTTCTTTTGAAGTATCTTCAATATTTGAATCCGCTGCCGAAGTATAATATATATCATTCTCTTCAAACCCTGTATTAGCACATTGATCAACTGCATTTTTCACAGATTCATTGTCTGAATATCGCAGATGCATGAATATTGGATTCTCAATAACCCATGGAGCTATTGTTCTGTACATTCTGCGCTGTGCCAGTCCATTCCGTTCACGGTCCGAGCTGTCATTAACCAGTATCCATGTTCTGAAACTGTCAAATGATTTACCGGATTCCACTTTCCCGGCAGGACCCGTCACCGGCCGGCATTTAAGCAGGGTAGGTTGTACCCGGTTGTAATTTACTATTGTTTTGTATGCGGGATCAGGCACCCACCATACCGATTTTTCATAACATGAACCCGATGACATACTTCCTCCGAAAGCGTAGTCGGTTTCGACATAAACATTCGGGAGAATCCGTTTTTCAAATCGCCGACAGAGCTCTCTTCTTCAACCATTGCAAGAATTTCCGAAGTAAAGCTGTTTATGATAATCTCTTTTCCTGTTTCGTTTTCGACTGACATCCATTTGGATATTAGAGGAATGCCATCGTAAATTTCATAATGAATAACTATTCTGATACCAGCAAAATCAGTAAAATTTTCTTTAGGCAGATAAGTAAAATCAATCCGTTTACCTGCAGGAGGCCATGGCATATCCTGTGACATCCATTCAGCTCTTTTCTTCCATTTGAACCTTGCCTGTATTTCGCCTACATTGTAGCCGGAAAGTCTGAAAGGCGACAGGGAATCTGGTTTCAGAGCCGGTATCCACTCTTTTTTCAGGAAGTTATTTACAGGCTGCCCTGTCAGTCCTCCAACCCTCATGGTTTTATTATTAATAGTAATTTCAGCTTCGGGTTTTACAGCCCTTAACAGTTCTTTTCCGGTGATAAGGCTTTTAAGGCTTACTGTAGCACCATCGGGTTTTAGGGTGAATGTTCTGGTGATAAGCCCGTTTGAGATGGTCACGAATCCGTCCTTCTCAGCAATTGATGATTTGAATGATGAACCATCAATAAGCCAGTCGGCTTTTGAGGGACTGTAATTTGAACAACATGATGTTATTAAAACCGTAAAAATCCAAAATGATATTTTTCTCATTATCCTGTTCTTTCGGCAATAAATATAAAATAAAATCACGGGAAATTTGGCCATGGTTCTAACTGTAAATATCAGAAAAGAATATCTCCTGTTCATTCTTAACAGGCTGGTTTGATATAAAATCTTAATTTTGCAGAAATTTAAAAATGACCAGATGACAACTAACGAACAGATAAAAGGTTTACTGGAACGCCGTGATGCGTTGAGGAGGTATCTTTGACATTGAAGGCAAACTTGAACAAATCGCTGAAAAGGAGAACTTGTCTCAGCAGCCGGGCTTATGGAACGATCAGAAAAAAGCGGAAGAGCTTCTGAAAGGTATTGCCCTGCTTAAAAGCTGGACAAATGATTTTGACAAGATTAATTCAGCTCTTGATGATCTGGTTGTATTAAATGAATTTTACAGGGAAGGGGAAGCTAAAGAAGCGGATATTGATAACCAGTATGAAAGCTGCCTGGCGTTGATAGAAGATCTCGAGGTACGTAATATGTTGCAGAAAGAAGAAGACCAGCTTGGGGCTATACTTAAAATAAACTCCGGTGCCGGAGGCACAGAAAGCAACGACTGGGCCGCAATGCTTATGAGAATGTATCTCAGGTGGGCAGAAAGGAACAGCTATAAAGTAAAAGAGCTTGATTATCAGCCCGGTGATGAGGTTGGCATCAAAACCGTAACACTGGAAATAGATGGTGACCGCGCCTATGGTTACCTTAAGAGTGAAAACGGGGTGCACAGGCTCGTGAGAATATCACCCTTCAATGCACAGGGAAAACGTCAGACAACTTTTGCATCAGTCTTTATATCTCCTCTTGTTGATAACAATATAGAAATTGAAATTAATCCAGCCGATATTACCTGGGATACATTCCGGTCGAGCGGGGCAGGAGGTCAGAATGTAAATAAGGTTGAGACAGCTGTGAGGCTTAAACATCATCCGACAGGAATTGTCATTGAAAACCAGGAATCAAGATCACAGCTCAATAATAAGGAAAACGCACTGAGGATCCTGAAATCGCAGCTTTATGAACTTGAGCTCAGGAAGCAACAGGAAGAACAGGCAAAGATTGAAGGTGAAAAGAAAAAAATAGAATGGGGTTCACAAATACGATCCTATGTTCTCCATCCTTATAAAATGATTAAGGACTTACGTACAAATCATGAAACTGGAAATGTCCAGGCAGTCCTGGATGGTGATCTGAACCCTTTCATAAAATCTTATCTGATGGAGTTTGCAGGTAAATAGTCAAAGTTACTGCTTCATCTTAATATGATAAATTTCATATATTCTTTAAATACCAATTCATTTATTTGCATCAAAAATTTCATTACTGACAATAATGGTGCAAAAGGAAAGATTGTTTGATCAGTTTCCACCCATAACTACAAATGAGTGGATGGATAAGATCATATCGGACCTTAAAGGAGCTGATTTTAATAAAAAACTTGTCTGGAGAACAAATGAGGGGTTTGAAGTAAAGCCATTTTACAGGGCGGAAGATATTGAAAACCTTATGTATATCAGTACGCTTCCGGGAGAATTCCCATATATCAGAGGTACAAAGATTAAAAATAATAACTGGCTGATAAGACAGAACATTGAACTCACCAATTATCCTGAAGCCAATCGGAAAGCACTCACAATCCTGATGAAGGGAATCGATTCGCTTGGCTTTATTATAACTGATCCTGAATCAGTCAATAAAAAGAATTTTGATATTCTGCTAAAAGATATTCATCTTGAAGCAGTTGAGATAAACTTTCTCTGTGAAGGGAAGGCAAAGGAAATAATTGGACTGATAAGCAATTATGTTAAGAATTCCGGAACAGATCCTTTGGAGATAAGAGGCGCTTTTGAAGCTGATCCGTTAAGCCGGCTGATGATGAACGGTACATTATGCATACCTGTTGAGAAGGGATTCGATTATCTTGCTTCAGTGACAGATTCAGCAGCTGTTTTTCCAAAATTCAGGACCATTCATCTTAATGCATCTAATTTCACAAATGCAGGGTCGGATA
>CAVVGP010000217.1:0-6583 GCA_963747625.1 uncultured Bacteroidales bacterium
CTCCCTTAATAAGTATCTTTTTTTATTTAATCATATCAATATCAAAAGTATACCTCAGGCCTGTCGGAGATTGTAAGCTATGAATTATGCTATTAAGGATCCTTGAATAAATCTCATTAAATATGCCCTTAAACCCCGGGAGGAATCTTTGAAAGCATTAACCTTCGGAAATTTTTTGTCTGTCCATCGACAACAAATGTCCCATCTCCGTTTGCATGTATGGTGCGACGTTCGGTATGGGCAAGTATTTATCCATGCATTCACTGCATCAAGAATAAAAATATTATATTTTTCAATATAATCTGTGACTCGGCATTCTATATTTGCGAGGCATTCTTTTATCAATGGTGCCTTGACTGATTTTGACTTTAGTGGAGTAAAATCAAACTTTTTGAATTTATCGGTATCCAGACCTGAACAAGCTCCTATTTCCACAACTTTCTGAGATATGTCGACTGTTGGCACAGCTATCACACATTCTCTGTTTTCAATAAGAGCGAAATAGGAATAATTCCATTCTCCCGTGACTAATGCAAATTGCGGAGTGAAATCCAGAACCATGTGCCACGAAATAGTCATAATATTATTCCTACCCCTGTTGGTTGTGGTGACCAGTACAACCGGTCCCGGTTCCAGCAGCATAAATGCTTTGCTTAATGGTAGTTCATCCATTTCATAAGATCATTAAGATTTAATGTACAGCCTCCAGGAAGCGGGCAGGAGGTTTGTTTTTAAAATCAGAGAAAATAATTAAGAATGTCGTGAAACCTAAAAGCCCTTTCCCTGTTCAGTAACGGGCATCCCCGAGTAATGTACATGAACCAGTCGCCATTCATAATTTATTTTTCTCCAGATTGAGTTTCGCGTCCTTTTGTCTCAACCGGTGTGTTATTTCTCTCAGGGTAGCATCAAATGTCCAGTAAAAAGTTAACCATGAAATTTCAGTGGAATAGTAATATTTAAGATTATAGAAAGATAATTTTCTAACGGAGAAATTATCCCGGAACATTTTGTAAACATTTTTCACGCCACTCCAGCCATATTCAGTTCCCCTTGGATTTATAAAGGAAATTTCAGAAGTCGGGGCCCAGATATGTGATGCAAGTAAAGTATCTGCCTGGTCTATGGATTTGGCATATTCAGAAATCAGGGCATTAAAAAAGGCACTGTCTGGTAAGGCAATCCTATCTGACTGATTTTTCCGTTGCCCGGTCTGCGAGTTTGCAGGGTTGCAAAGCATGAGGGTTGAAGCGAAAGCCAGAATCAGGTTCCTTAAAAGTGGTTTCATTTCATATTTTATTAAGTGATAATGATTACTAAATAGAAATTTGGATGCTTTTTACGAAAATCTGACTTAATCCTATACTAAGTTAATCATATTCTATGAACTGACAATGATTTAGATGTGGCCACTTTTTAAAAAATACTGATCCGGCAATTTGTTTAAACCAATGAAAGTCAGGTGAGGAAAATTTTATATTTGACTTGCGTCATAGTCTTTCATAACTTTATTCCCTTAAACCATAATCTATTAATTATGAAAAAAGTATTATTAGTTCTGGTATTAATGATGTCAGTTCTGGTTGTCAGCGCACAGGCCACCAAAACTACTGAAACCAAGACAAAGTCTGTCCATACTGCCGTAAAAGTGGCTGATCTCCAAAAAGCTATAAAAGACAATATTGCTAAGGACTATGCTGGTTTTACAATTAAGGAAGCTGAAAGTGTCACAAAAAATGACGTTATGACCTACCGTGTTGTTATTGTAAGGGATACAACCACTGAGACTCTTGTTTATGACAAAAACGGGGCTTTTGTCAAAACACTTGCTCCAAAAACTGATAAGCATCACTCAGCAAAAACAAAATAAGTGTAGAAATTTTCCAATCATACAGAGAGGGTTTATCAAAAGTTGTTATTTACCCTCAAGCCTCCCTGGAAAGAAGCAGGGAATATTAAGTTTTAGATGCTGATACTTTGCATTTCGTATTTAAGGAAAAAGTGAACCTTTAACACGAATCCCTGTTATGAATCTTAAACTAAAACTTATCATACTTATATTTTTATTTTCTCCCCTGGCCACTCTAAATTCCCGGGGTCAGACAGAACAATCAAATGCTAAACTGAACCTGACAGACAAGGGAATAAAAATTGAAAATTCCATTAGTTTTAATACCACTTATTCAAATTACATTAAAATTAAAGCTACCGGCGGGCAAAAAGTTAAAATAAATGCCACCTCTCTTGTAATAAATGGAGATACTCTGGATCCTGAAGATATAATTACCAGGGGACAATCATCGCTTTATTACACAAGAAAAAGTTACAGTTTTAGTCTTAAATCAGAAGCTTCCTTCAGGCATGGAGAAAAATCCGGATCATTTAAGAAGTTTTGTTTGATAAGCCTTACCATGGATAAATACTACAGCCGCAACCGGCTGGCTTTCGAAATGATGGAGGATGCTCAGTTTTTCTCGCTTTTTTATTCATTTTGTGAACTTCGGATAAATGGCCAGAGTGAAGGAATATGCATGGTTATTGAACGACCGGAAGACTGGGCAATGAAAATGAAAGGGTCTCCCATGATAATAAGAAGAGGATACAATAATTCCATAAAAAAAATAAGAACAGACAAAAAAACCGAAGGGAACAAATTTAAAGTGTACAGGAGCTATTTTGAAAAGATTTACAGGTCTTTAAATAAATATGAAGGCGAAGAACTTTATAAAACTTTGTCAAACTGGCTCGACATGGATATTTATATGAAATGGGTTGCTTTTAATTTTTTCGTAAGGAATGGAGACTATACAGATGAAGTATATTTCTTTATTGATCCGGTTTTAAATAAATTCAGTATCATTCCATGGGATTATGATGATTTATTTTCAGTTGCCCCGCATGAAGGATATGGTGAAAGCAGAAAACTTCTTGGCGACAAACTTTTCTTTTCAACTGAAGATCTGCTTGATAAAAAGATAGTCACCGATCCGTACCTGTATAAAATGTACCTTATTCAATTGGAGAAACTGATGAACCAATTGTCACCTGACATTATAAAAAGAGTTTTTGAAAATACCTATGCTGAATTGTACCCTTATTATTCAGACAATGAGATTATAAGTAATTCGGCAGATGATCTTTACAAGGATGCTAATTTACTGAACCTTAAAAACGACTTATTATCGGTATACGAACAATTGATAATCTGCAGAACCTACTATTTAAAATATCTTGAAATCTAAACAAATAGGGCTCCGGCAAGACATATCTTGCAGGAAGTTTCTTCCCCTGTATGCGATTAAATAACCCTGACCTGAAAGTTTTGTGCAATAATTAAGACCCAAAAGTGATTCTCTGACAGCTTCCGGCAGCTACCTGTACGAAAATTGAAAGTATTATTCAAAAAGTTAAAGTTTTAATCTTAAAAATGAAAAATTTTGGCACAATATTGAAATATGTTTTAGTTCTCTTGAGGTGAACTTTATATTAAAATATTGACCTTTTCAGTGATTAGGGTTAACTTAAAACTTTCAGCTATGAAAACAAAAACATTTTTATTATTATGCCTTTTTTTAGGCATTGGATTGACTGAGCTGTCTGCACAACTACCTGCAAACAAAAGCGGTACCGGATCAGTTTCGTATGATTATCCGGATTTAGGTTGGATAGCCGGAGTACTTTGTAATGGAGTACAAGCAGATTTACTTGAAGGCTCCGGGGACGCTCATGTTATTGACCATTACACCCTTGGTGTATGGGATTGGGAAATCATAAACTTCCGTGGAACAGCAGTAAGTGATTGGACTGGTGAAACTTTTACCTTTAGCGAACAGGATAAATATTGGAATCCGAAAGTTGGTGATTGGATGGTAAGCACTCATGTTAAGGGAGATAAAGGATCAGTTTATTATATTTCCTGGGTTGGAACATGGACCGGAAATGATGATGATTTTGTATGGACGCTAAAAAATGCATCATGTACGGGAAATGCAAAGTGAAAGCCTAAAATAATAATGTCTGTATGTCGGCCCCTGGAATCAGCTCCGGGGGCTTTTTATTTTTGTCACTAAAAGCTTCGCCATATTACCTCGAATGAATGAAAAATGCAATCGATCTTACATAACCCTTATAAACTAAATCCGGGAAGCCGGCCGATAAAAAATTAATTAAAATATTTTATTGCAGGAATGACTTTAGTTTCAGAACTTTGATAATAGATACTCTGGGTGGAACTGAACTATTAAATTAAAATATCTTCAATGACCGGGTCCCTTACCTCGGATCAGATTTTCATCAGCAAGCTGACGGAAATTGTTTTGGTTAACCTTGAAAATGAAGCCTTTGGTGTAACTGATCTGGCAAGGGAATCAGGAATGGGTCTTCACAACCTGAACAGGAAACTGAATTCAATAAATAAAAAAACTGCTAACCAGTTTATCCGTGAAGTCAGGCTGCAAAAAGCTCTGGAGATGCTTATGAGTGAATCATTAACTGCAAATGAAGTTGCATACAAGGTTGGATTCAGCAGCGCTGCTTATTTTAATTCATGTTTCAGCGAATTCTTTGGTTACCCTCCTGGAAAAGTTAAAAAAGAAGACCTTCCTGTTCAGGATGAAAACATTCTCAATCAAAGCACTGAAAAAGAGGAACAAAAGAAATCTGTCAGACAAGTTTTTGTTTCTCTTTCCCCTGGCTCCTGTCAGTATGCTTTTTAATAATTATTGCCCTTTTTCTTAATTTTTATATTCACAGCAGAAAAAAGACTGGCACTCCGATAAAAATTGAAAAATCAATTGCTGTTTTGCCATTTATTAATGACAGTCCCGATCAGGAAAATGCCTATTTCATCAATGGTATTATGGAAGAAATCCTGGATAACCTGCAGAAAATAAAAGATTTCAGGGTTCTATCCCGTAATTCAGTTGAACAGTTCAGAAACAATACTGACAAATCAACCCCTGAAATTGCAAAAAAGCTTGGTGTTAATTATATAATCGAAGGGGAGGGACAAAAATACGGTAACTCATATCGTCTGAGGGTGCAATTGATCAGAGCAAAAAAAGAAGGCCATCTCTGGGCAGAATCATACGAAAAGGAAATAAGGGAGCCTAAAGATATTTATGGCATACAAAGCGAAATTGCCCAATCTATTGCCACTGCATTAAAAGTTACAATAACGCCTGAAGAAAAACAACTTATTGATATAATACCAACTTCCAGTCTTACCGCTTACGATTTTTACCAGAGGGGAAATGATTACTTGTCTAAAGGAAAAGGCTTTATTGCCATGGATATGTATACCAAAGCTATACGGGAGGACTCGTCATTTGCATCAGCTTACGCTAAAAGAGCAATTCTTTATTTATATCTCTACAGGATTAAGAACAAAGAAATGAATGGCTATGATTTAAAAGCAAGGGAGGACATAAAAAAGTGTATAATGCTAAATCCGGAATTGCCGGAAGTTAAAATTGCTAAAGCTAATGGTGATTACGTATTGAATCATGATTATAGCAATGCTATGAAAACACTTAAAGAATTAGAGGCAGAGGGCCTTGCCTCTGCAGAAGTTCATGCGACCATATCCTACATCTTAAGGCGGCAGGGCAAATGGGAAGAATCAATAAGGGAAGCTAAAACAAGCCTGCAAATGGATCCATTCAATGCAGATTATATTTCTAACCTTTCAGACACTTATCAGTTCCTGCACCAGCATAATAATCAGATTGAATCCTTAAAAGAAGGTCTGTTATTAATTCCTGATTGCAAATATTTTAATTATTTTATTTTCTATGGCCTGATCGATAAAACTGCCGATTTGCAGATTGCTTTGAAAGAATCGGGACTGAAAGAAGACGATGTACAATATCTGTTTTATTACTATTCAGGACAATTTGATAAGCTCATGGAACTAATCAATATAAACAAATCAAAGTTTAATGTTGAATACAATGATGAATATGTACAGGCAACTGAACAATATTCTTATCACCCGAAAACATACAACCTGGCATTAATTTGTTATCTGAAAGGCAACAGACCTCTTTGCAAAATCTATGCTGATTCAGCAATTGCTGATTTAAAGAATAAAATAAAAGAAAAACCCGGGGATGAAAGATATTATGCCACTCTGGGGAAGTGTTATGCTTTGTCCGGGGAGAATATAAAAGCGGTTGAATTTGGGGAAAAAGGTGTAAATATGATGCCGGTTAAGGCAGATGCCCTAAGTGGTGTTATAAAAGAACAGGATTTAATGGAGATTTACATCTTAACCGGTAATTATGACCAGGCCCTGAATAAGATAGATTATTTACTCTCTGCACCAAGCTGGTTGTCCGTTGGGAAATTAATGATAGACCCCATTTTTAATAATCTCCGGAGTTTACCAAGATTCCAAAAAATTATTAAAGCAGCTCAAAATAGGCAAAATGGCACTTAAATCTGGCTATCCTGAAAAGTTTTATACTTAATACTAACAGGTTTAGATCGATACGAAATATTTAACTTATATGCAGAACTCATTACAAGAAAAAGTTGCACTTATAACAGGGGCAGCCTCGGGTATCGGAAAACATATTGCCGT
>CAVVGP010000218.1:0-6264 GCA_963747625.1 uncultured Bacteroidales bacterium
GCCAGTCAGATATTTGTCTGGCAGCAAAACCCGGTAACCTGAGCCGTTTGGTGACTGCAATCAGCTCATTCAGTGTCTTTCCGTATAATTTCTCTTTTTGCATGCTTTTATGGAACAGGATTCAGGGTGCAGTGTTATTAAAGGGTATTTATAATTTAAAGTATGATCCTTTTTACCGGTTAAGGCCATTCATGATTCAGAATCAATGTGTATAACTAATTAAAGGGATGTCGATATTTTCCTCAACTTTTTTAATCAATTTCTTTCACTTTTTAAATATGAGATGCGTCATTAATACTGTTTCTGTCGTCTTTAATTCAAAAATTGCTCTATGGAAGGAGGATTTTGTTAAATACTCTTATAATCAGTGTTAAAGTGTTGTTAAAAGTATGTAAATTATTGAAGATCATTCGAAAAATGCATGATCTTTGCAAAACAAAACTGTATTATTTCGGTTATAAAGATATTAAACTTTTGTGAAGGAGGAATAAATGAAATTCGACTCGCAACGAAAGAATAGTTAATTAAAAATGAAAAGTTATGAAAGGTAAGTATTTATTAGGTGCATTGTTTATGGCTCTGTTAGGAGCATCGATTGCTTTGTTTGCATATACAAAAATAATGGTAAGACATGTGGAGGTTGTTTCAAATGACACATCAAAAATTGATATGCAAAATGCAAAAGCCTATCTCACCTCGCTTCAGACTCAGGAGGGACAGGTAGATTTTACTTATGCTGCAGAGCAGACAGTACATGCTGTTGTTCATGTTCATATTAAAATGCTGGGGTCTACGGATAATCCCATTATGGATTGGTTCTATGGTGACAGGTCTTCTAAACCTCGTGAAGTAAGCGGATATGGCTCAGGTGTGATTATTTCAAGTGATGGCTATATTATTACAAATAACCATGTCGTTGAAAATGCTGAATCAGTTGATGTTACATTAAATGATAAGCGTACTTTTACAGCGAAGGTAGTCGGCCGCGATCCGGCCAGCGATATTGCTCTGCTTAAAATAAAAGCTGACAATTTGCCTTTTATCAGATATGGTGATTCTGATCAGCTTCGTCTTGGTCAGTGGGTACTGGCTGTTGGTAACCCATTCAACCTTACTTCGACTGTAACTGCCGGAATTGTAAGTGCGAAAGGAAGAACACTGGGGTTGAATGAAGGTGATTATAAAGTGGAATCATTTATACAAACAGATGCTGCTCTCAATATGGGAAACAGCGGGGGAGCCCTGGTTGATACCAAAGGCTTGCTTGTAGGAATAACATCTGCAATTATTTCTCCCAGTGGTGCTTTCTCAGGTAACTCTTTTGCAATACCGGTGAGCATAGTTAAAAAAGTTGTCGATGATCTTAAACAGTATGGTGAGGTTCAGAGAGCAATTATTGGTGTGAATATCCAGGACGTTGATGCTGAAATTGCAGCAAAAGAAAAGCTTCCTGAAGTAAAAGGAGCGCTTATTACAAGGGTTATTCCTTCCGGTGCAGCTCAGGAAGCCGGCATAAAGGAAAATGATGTAATTATAAAATTTGACGGACAAGATGTAAATACTGTGTCTGAGCTGCAGGAACAGGTTGGAAAACATCGTCCGGGTGATAAGGCAACTGTGACATTCCTGAGAGATGGGAAAGAAACAACTATTCCGATTACACTTAAAAATGTTGAAGGAAATACAAAACTTGTCACAGCCGAAATGGAAGAGGCCGGGGATGTTGTTTTTGGTGCAAAACTTGAATCGTTAGGCTCCGATGATATGAGTTCGCTTAACATTGATTATGGAGTTAAGGTTAAGGAAATCCATAGCGGGAAATTTAAAGACATCGGAATGGCACAAGGATATATTATCCTGAGCATAAATGGGAAAAAGGTAAAAAGCCCGCAGGATGTAAAGCAGTATTCCGATAACGGAACTACCCTGAAATCAATTGAAGGAATACTTCCGGACGGAACAATACTTAATTACCAGTTCGGTAAATAATAAATTATAATTTAATTCATTATTAATCAGGGGATTTATGTAAATAGATCCCCTTCTTACAACAATAGTGAATTATTTTTGTTATTACGTAATAATACAGTATCTTTGCGGAAATTTTTTTGGGAGGTATAATGAGACAGCTAAAGATTACCAAATCCATAACAAACAGGGAGAGTGCTTCACTCGACAAATATTTGCAGGAGATTGGTAAGGAAGAGTTGATATCGGTTGAAGAAGAAGTTGAATTGGCTCAAAGGATAAAGAAAGGCGACAGAGCTGCTCTTGAGAAACTCACCAAAGCGAATCTGCGTTTTGTTGTTTCTGTTGCAAAACAATATCAGAACCAGGGACTTGAGTCTCCCCGATCTTATCAATGAAGGAAATCTTGGACTTATCAAAGCTGCGGAAAAGTTTGATGAAACACGCGGCTTCAAGTTTATTTCCTATGCCGTGTGGTGGATAAGGCAGTCAATTCTTCAGGCACTCGCTGAGCAATCAAGAATAGTCAGGTTACCATTAAATCAGGTTGGTTCACTTAATAAAATAAATAAAGCATTTTCTAAATTTGAACAGGAAAATGAACGAACCCCTTCACCTGAAGAACTTGCCGATGTTCTGGAACTGCCGAAGGAAAAGGTAACTGACACATTAAAGGTCTCTGGACGTCATGTATCAGTTGACGCACCTTTTATTGAAGGCGAGGATAATAGTTTGCTTGATGTACTTACTAACTCCGATTCTCCGGTTGCCGATAAACTGCTGATGGATGAATCGCTTTCAAGAGAGATTTACAGGGCACTTGCCACACTTACTGAAAGAGAAAGGGATATAATCAGATTCTTCTTTGGCATAGGTTGCCAGGAGATGACCCTTGAAGAGATTGGAGAAAAATTTGGTCTTACCCGTGAAAGAGTACGCCAGATTAAGGAAAAGGCTATCAGAAGATTAAGGCATACTTCACGAAGCAGGTTATTAAAAGGATATTTAGGTTAAATATATACTTGATCCGGTATAAAGAGGCGCTTTTTTAGCGCCTTTTCTTATTCATTAATGTTATGATTTACGTACGTTTGCGGTTGCCAGTCTATATATAATAAGCTATTTGACATCAAAGTACCCAAAGTTGCAGCAAAGCGGGCATAGATAAAGTCATTATAATATCTCTTTGCGTCCATGAGTTTTAAACTTTTGCGATCTTTGCGGTTAATGGTTTTCTGACTTTTTGAAATTAGGATTAATCGTTTTTTTAAAGAAATGATCCGTTATGGACTTCAAACTTATATCCGACTTCCAGCCGACTGGTGACCAGCCGGAAGCAATAAACCAGCTTGTGGATGGACTGGAAAAGGGAGTGCCGTTCCAGACACTTCTTGGCGTGACAGGCTCAGGTAAGACTTTTACAATTGCCAATGTAATTCAGAAAGTTAACCGCCCTGTTCTTGTATTAAGTCACAATAAGACCCTTGCTGCTCAACTATATGGGGAATTCAAACAATTTTTCCCCGAAAACAGGGTAGAGTATTTTGTATCTTATTATGATTATTATCAGCCCGAAGCATATCTTCCCGTTTCAGATATCTATATTGAAAAGGATCTCTCAATAAATGAGGAGATTGAAAAGCTGCGCCTGAGCGCAACTTCATCATTGCTTTCAGGACGTAATGATGTGATTGTTGTTTCTTCCGTCTCATGTATCTACGGCATTGGTAACCCCGATGATTTTCATTCAAATACGGTTCATATAAGGAAAGGTCAGATGATCGGAAGGAACCTTCTTCTCAGAAGACTTGTCGACAGTCTTTATTCACGCAATGAACTCGAATTCAAACATGGTACTTTCAGAGTCAGGGGAGATACTATTGATATCTTTCCGGCCTATGCCGATATATCAGTGAGAGTGGTATTCTTTGGTGACCAGATTGAAGAGTTAAACACTTTCGATCCGGTGAGTGGTCAAAGGCTGGAGAGTCTAAATGAATATATTGTCTACCCAGCTAATATCTTTGTCACTACCAGGGAAAGGATCAATCTGGCCATCAGTGATATTCAGGATGACATGGTCCGTCAGGTCACATATTTTAATGAAACAGGGAAAAAAGAGGAGGCAAAAAGACTCGAGCAGCGCGTGCTTTATGATCTTGAAATGATAAAGGAGCTTGGTTATTGCAGCGGAATTGAAAACTATTCACGTTATTTCGATGGAAGGAAACCCGGAACCAGGCCCTTCTGCCTGCTTGACTATTTTCCAAAGAATTTTATTACAGTTATTGATGAAAGCCATGTGAGCGTTCCCCAGATCAGGGCCATGTTTGGTGGCGACCATTCCAGGAAACAAACCCTGGTTGAATATGGTTTCCGCCTGCCTGCTGCACTTGACAACAGACCTATGAGAATAGAGGAATTTGAATCGCTGACAGGTCAGACAATATTTGTAAGTGCCACACCGGCAGATTATGAACTCGAAAAGAGTGAAGGTGTCTTTGTCGATCAGGTAATCAGACCAACAGGTCTTCTGGATCCGCCTATCGAAGTGAGGCCTAGTCTGAACCAGATTGATAACCTGATGGGAGAGATCCGCGCAAGGGCTAAATCAGGGGAGCGTACCCTTGTGACGACTATTACCAAACGTATGGCTGAAGAACTTTCATCTTATCTGATCAAATATGATATAAAGTGCAGCTACATTCATTCAGATATTGATACTCTCGACCGTATAGATATTATGGAAGAGCTCCGGACTGGTTCAATAGATGTCCTTGTAGGTGTCAATCTTCTCAGGGAAGGACTGGATCTTCCTGAAGTTTCCCTGGTAGCTATTCTTGATGCTGACAAAGAAGGATTTCTGAGATCGTCGAGATCACTTACACAGACTGCAGGCAGAGCAGCACGAAATCTTAACGGAAAGGTAATAATGTATGCTGATACAGTCACCCGAAGCATGAAACAGACTATAGATGAAACCAACCGCAGGAGGAACAAACAGTTGAAATACAACGAAGAGATGGCTATTACGCCAGCTCAGATTACAAGGAAAACAGGGTCAATACTAAGTGGTTTGGGAAGAAAGGGAGCCGTCGTTAAAGCATATATTGAACCCGACAGACCTGATATCGCTGCTGATCCGGTTGTAAAATACATGAACAGGGAAGCTCTTGAAAAGGCAATAGAAAAGTCGAGAAAGAGTATGGAAAAAGCAGCAGCAGACCTTGATTTTGTAGAAGCTGCAAGATTCAGGGATGAAATGGCTGATCTCCAGAAACTTCTCAGAAATAAATCATAATATAAAATATCAATCAAAAAGCTTAGTATTCAACGGACTATCGTGTTGCAACCCATTCTTTTTTAACTGAACCTGAGGTAAAGATCCCCGACATTGTTGACCTTCCTGTCACTTTGCCAGAATAGGTTGTGTTGTTTACATTGAATGTGATAATATCCCCATTTAACCTTCCTTCAGTAATTAGTGAAGTTTTATTTTCCGTCTTTAGAGTACCATATACAATCTGGAATTCCTGATGGATCGTGAGTGTATCAGAATTTATGTGCCAGATTCCGTCAACTTTTGCAGGCACGACCCACATGAGAGCAATATACCAGTTATCCCAGTTTCCGTTTGTAGTTGCCTCACAATCAGGTTCCCAGTCACCCATGGTAAATGTATTGGATACTATTCTTGTCCCTGGTTTAAGATCAAGAAGCCGGGGTCTTAATTTCAGATTGATATCAGGTAGCAGAAACATGGTGATTACCGTTGCTTTCGATAGATCGTATTCAAAAAAGTCTGCCTCTACGAAATTTGTCCTCATACTGACTCCTGCTTCTTTGGCATTTTTCTTTGATATTTCTACCATGTCATGGTTATATTCTATTCCAAGTGCCTTTGCTCCAAGTTTTGCAGCAGCAATTACAATCCTTCCATCCCCCGAACCAAGATCAATTACATAATCATTCCTTGTTACACCGGCTATTTCCAGCATCTTGTCTACCAGTTCAGTCGGAGTAGGCACCCATATTACATCCTTGCCTGTCTGACCAACATACGGGACAAAAACGTTATCTTTGGTCTGATTCTGGGCGTCCAGACTTAATATAGTGAGGCTTAGAAGAAACAATAAAAATGATCTGCTGGGAAACAACGATATTGTCAACTTATACCTCCTTCCAGGGATAATTGAGACTTTAGTAGAAAGGAATAAAGTTACAAAATTTATATTGTATTATTAATCAAGCCATTCACATATTTTGCAATCGCAATTGATGAGGTCAATCCGGGCG
>CAVVGP010000219.1:0-13656 GCA_963747625.1 uncultured Bacteroidales bacterium
TTCCCACAAGATAAATAAATTCACCTTTGCCTACGCGAAGATTAACTTTAGACAGTACTAAATGATTCTGTTGCCATATAGTACAGTTTGTCAGTTCAATAATAACATCAAGTGGAAGATTCTCCTGCATTTTCCAACTATTTAATGTGCAAAATAAGGAAAGAATTGATAATTAACATTTATATGTTGATAAAATCAGTAATAAAGGCCGACTGACGGCGTTTAATAGTTGTAATTTTACGATTAATTAAAAAATACCTGTTTGAGATTATATGTGGCTCACTATTAATGTGTTATGTCACATTATCAATATATGCCATCATAACAGTGATTTTTTGTGATGCCAAAAAAAATAAGTTATGAACAGAAACAAACTCATTTTAATATTCAGCTTTCTTTTAATATTTCTGATTCCTGTAGCATCACAGGCACCTTTTACTGTTAAAGAAATCGGTTCGGAATTTTACAGGGGAATGGAATTATTCAATAAGGAAAAGTATCCGGCTGCAATACAGACTTTTTGATTCTTTTGTAAGAACCGGTGATAAATCAAACCTACTTTTCGTCGCTGATGCTGAATATTACAGTTCAATAGCCGCTCTAAGACTTTTCAATCCGGATGCCGAATACAGGATGATGATGTTCATAGTATACACATCCTGAAAGCCCAAGGATAAATGATGCCACGACTGGAATTGGCAACTATTTCTATCAGAATAAAAATTACAGGAAAGCCGTTGCCTATTATGAGACTGTCAACAGGCAGGAATTGAAATCTGAAAAGCTGTCCGAGTATTTTTTCCGGCTCGGATATTCTCTTTACATAAAAGGCGATCAGAGCAAAGCACTTCTGATGTTTTCGGAAATTAAGGATATTGACACTGAATATACTCCACCTGCTGTTTATTATTTTTCCCAGATAGCATATGAAGCAAAAATGTATCATACGGCCATGGAAGGATTTATACGTCTTAAAGGTGATGAAACTTTCGGAGGTGTTGTGCCTTTTTATATAGTTCAGATTCTGTATCTCGAAAAAGATTATGATGGTATTCTGTCAATGGCTCCCGATCTTCTTAAATCTGCAGGAAAAACAAGAGCTGTTGAACTTTACAGATTTATCGGCGATGCCTATTACAGCAAGGAGAACTATAAAGAAGCCTTGCCCTATCTCGAAAAATATTCAGCAGTGGCAAAAGCAAGCGCACGAGAGGATAAATACGAGCTTGGCTATTGCTATTATAAAACCGGGGAGATTGATAAAGCAATCAAAATTCTCCTTGAAATAGGTGCAAACAGCGACCTTCTGAGCCAGAATATCTGGAATGTTCTGGGTGATTGCTATCTGAAAAAAGGTGATAAAACGCGTTCGCGGTTAGCTTTCGGACAGGCATCAATAGTTAATTTTGACAAGAAAGATAAAGGAAGAATCACTTTATAATTATGCAAAACTGACATACGAAACTGCTTATTCTCCTTTTGGAGAAGCCATTGCTGCTTTCCAGGAATATATTGACCTATATCCCGGGTCAAAGAGGATTCAGGAGGTGTACGATTACCTTGTAGGTACATTTATGCAGATTAAAAACTACAAAGCTGCCCTGGCTGCTCTTGATAAAATAGGGAACAAGGACAGCAGACTTGAGGAAGCTTATCAGAAAGTTGCATTTTTCAGAGGATTGGAGCTGTTTAAGAACCTCGATTTTGAGCTTCAATAAGCATGTTTGATAAATCACTTAAATATGAAAAATATAATATGGAGATAAGGGCCAGGGCTGTTTACTGGCGGGGTGAAGCAAATTACAGGCTTGGTCACTTATGACCTGGCAAGAGGTGATTATGAGTTATTTATGGGATTACCAGGTTCTTCCTACTGAGTGAAAACAACCTTGTAAGATACAACCTGGGTTATACTTTTTTTAATCTTAAGGATTATACAAAAGCCCTGGCTAATTTTAAAGCTTTCGAAGCAGGTGCTGTAAATATGAAGCCTGAAGTCCTTGTCCGATGCCAGGGCAAGAATTGCAGATTGTTATTATGTCGCCACAGATTATAATTCAGCCATAGCTTATTATGACAAAGTCATTGATTTCGGAAATCTTGATGCTGATTACGCGATGTTCCAGAAAGGATTCTCTCTTGGACTGAAGAATGATTCAAAAGGGAAGATAGAAGTACTTTCTGCTCTTGTACAAAAATATCCCTCATCGACATTCGTTCCAAATGCCATTTTCGAAAGAGGCAGAGCATACCTGGTACTTGAAGATTACAACAGGGGAGAATCAGATTTTAATACTATTATTTCAAATTATCCTGGCAGTACTTTTGTTCCACGCTCTATAGTCCAGCTGGGTTTGCTCTATTATAACCTGGGCGAAAATGAAAAAGCCATATCGGAGTACAAAAAGGTGATAGAGAAATACAAATCATCCACTGAAGCAAGGGATGCACTGACCGGACTTAGAAATGCCTATGTCGATTTAAATGAAGTAGACTGCTTATTTTTCATATGTAAAGACACTCGATGGCTATGGCGATGTCAGCCTTGCTCAGAAAGATTCCCTTCTTTACATGTCAGGAGAAAATTTGTTTATGTCGGGTAAATATGATAAAGCAACCGATGTATTGAACAATTACCTGGCAGAGTTTCCTGAAGGCAGCTTCAGGCAAAATGCACAGTATTACCTGGCAGAATGTCTTAAATCAGCGGGTAAGACTGATGACGCCCTGAAATTGTATATTGCAGTTTCCGGAGAGCCAAATAATCAATTCATTGAGCAGTCATTAATAGCTGCCGCTTCAATCTTGTACGATAAAGAAGATTATACAGGGGCTCTTGATTATTATGAGAAACTTGAAAAAGTTTCTTCTAATGATGCCAATACACTCTTAGCACTTAAAGGAGAGCTGAAATCGGCTTATCAGGCTGGCGATGCACAGAAAACTATCACGGCCGCCGGGAAAATAAACAATTTACCAAATATTCCGGAGGAATTGACCCGGGAGGCTACATTTATGAGCGCAAAAGCAAATTACAGCCTGAATAATTTCGATGCTGCCCTGAGAGATTTCAGAAAAGTGGCTACGGAAGTCACAAGTATTGAAGGAGCGGAATCCAAATATAGAGTAGCTGAGATTCTTAATAAGCAAGATAAGACGGCTGAAGCTGAAAAAGTAATTACTGAATTCATCGATCAGAAAACACCTCATCAGTACTGGATGGCTAGAGTATTTCTTCTTCTGGCAGATATCAGTATTAAAAAAGGTGATTCCCTTCAGGCACGCGCAACTCTTCAGAGCCTGAAGGATTACTACACTGTTGATAACGATGGGATTCTCGATGAGGTAAAGGCAAAATTAAACTCCCTTAACGAGAATAAGCCGGAAGTGACTAAAAATGACACACTGCAAAATAATGCTCAATAAATAACCGATTAGAAATTGATTTGACATGATAAAAAGAAACCTTATTATACCAGTCCTTATATTTGTCTCCTTGTTACCGGTGAGTGCACAGGTAAATAAACCTGACACAGGACTGAAGCGAGAGGTTACTTTGTATAATCCGTACAAACCATCTCTCCCCGAATATTTAAAAAAGAGTTTTTTGCCTGATATGAACGACACTTCTAAAGTCAGACCCGACTTCCGTTACGACGTAAAGACTACTCCTTTTCTTCCTGAATATACAATCAGTCCGATTAAAGGCTGCAACCTTACTTCCTGAACCTCTGCCAAAACTTTACAAAAATTATTTAAATCTTGGATTTGGTAATTACCTTACACCTCTGGCTGAAATCAGTTTGACAAATGAGAGGTCGAAAAAAGGTACAGTCGGTTTCTATGCAAGGCACTTCTCTACAAACGGGAATATTGACCTTTTTGATGGAAGAAATGCTTTTGCAGGATCAATGGATAATGATGCTTCTCTCTTTGGAAGTAAATTCTTCAGGTACAGCGTCATGAAAGGCTCAGTTGATTTCAGCCAGAAGGTAAGGTATGCATATGGTTATTCTCCCATTATTTCAGAAAATTATGGCCCGGGATTAATTGACTTTGTCCCCGATAAAAGCGATATCAGGATGCGCTTTAATAACATAGGCGGAAATGTTTCATTGTCCTCATTAACACTTGATTCGGCAAGCTTCGCATATAAATTTGATATTTATTATAATCACTTTTATAATGAAAAAAATCTTTATCAGAATAGTGCCGGGTTCTCCGGAATAATGGCTAAATCATATGACAGGATGTATATAGGTTCAGGAATAAATTATGACTATTACCGGCTTCCGGATTCTCTTTTGGCAGTTCCTGAATATATTGCCTCAATAAGCCCTTTCATTAAACAGAATTCAGACCAGTGGAGTTTTAAACTCGGAATTCAGGTATTGCTCGATAAGAATATGACTTCGGATGTGAAATTGCATGTATACCCTGATATTAATTTTAATATTAATATTGTTCCTTCTTATATCAACTTTTTTGCAGGTTTATCTGGAAAGCTGGACAGAAATGAGCCATCAAAAATTATTCAGGAGAATCCTTATATAATTCGGGATGGGACTTTGTTTAAGTTACCAAATACAAGTCATGACCTTGTTATCTCAACAGGATTGAGAGGTAATACAGGTATAGGAGGAAATTACATTATATCAGCATCATATTCAGTAATCAGCAATATGCTTTTTTACTCTAATATTAACTATCCTGACAGTGTTTTTGCCACAGCAAGGGGAAGTTATTTTTCAGTTCTTACTGACAATGTTGAACTTTTTAATATTCATGGAGAAATGAGCGGTCAGATAACCGATAAACTCTCCTTCAATGGTTCGGCAAATATTAATAAGTACACTCTTTCCACATTTGAATATGCATGGAATAAGCCCGGATGGGATGCCAGGCTTGGATTAAAATATAATCTACGTGACAAGATTATTGCAGGTATTGAGCTCACAGCCCAGGGTATCCGCCATGAACTGGTCAATGGTAATCTTCCGCTTACAACTCCCGATCCTTCTGTTCCGGCTAACCTCGATCCCAGGGTAATAACAGAAATGCCAGCACATGTAAATCTTAATATAAGTGCTGAATATCGTTATTCAAAAATACTCTCATTCTGGATGAAACTCAACAATATTTCATATAACCGATATTATGAATGGGAATATTATCCAACACAGGGATTCCTGTTTATGCTCGGTTTAACTTACAGCCTGTGAAATGGGCTTAAAGCAAACCGCTGAAAAATGATTTCAACCTCTAGGAAAATCTTCTTTTCATTGATTCTGACATTCAGACAACCAAAACATTTTTAGTGTTAATTTCTTCATGAAAAATGTGCATTATTTTTAACATTTTTTAAAGAAAAAACAATTTAAAATCAGTATATTTGTCCGAATTATTAATAACCATAATATCAAGAATTTATAACAGGAAAAGTGAGGTTGATTCTGATGGCTGGAAACAGTAAAAAAGATATCCGGATTTCATTTCCAAAAGTACAAGTTTGATGTCGGTAAAAAGGAGTCAGATCATAGAAGATTCCCTTTGTGTATTTTGGTTTGATTTTTCAAAATTTAGATTTAATAGGTTGACTTAAAAAGAAAATAATAATGAGCGAGAAAGAAAAGAAATTGCAGGACAGTAAGGATTATTCGGCAGATAATATCCAGGTGCTGGAAGGGCTTGAAGCTGTAAGGAAAAGACCTGCAATGTATATTGGGGATATTGGAGTAAAAGGCTTACATCATCTTGTATATGAGGTGATTGATAATTCCATTGATGAGGCGATTACAGGTTACTGTACCAAAATTGAAGTTGTCATTCACGAGGATGGCTCTCTAACTGTTGTAGATGACGGGAGAGGTATTCCAACAGGAATAATGGAGAAAGAGAAGAAATCGGCACTCGAGGTTGTTATGACTGTCCTGCATGCAGGTGGTAAGTTCGATAAAGATTCCTATAAGGTATCTGGTGGACTTCACGGTGTAGGTGTATCCTGTGTGAATGCTCTTTCTACACAACTCTCGGCTGTGATTATGAGAGAAGGTCAAATCTTCAGGCAGCAATATGAGAAGGGCAAACCAGTAACTCCTGTGGAGATTATTGGTAAGTCAGATAAGTCAGGAACTGCTATTACCTTTAAACCGGATGGAACTATTTTTCAGACAACCGAGTTCAATTTTGAGATACTTTCTGCACGTCTTCGTGAGCTGGCATTTCTGAATAAGGGGATACTGCTATCATTAAAAGATATGAGAGAACTCGTTGATGATGGCAATGGAGGAACTGTCCGTTATGAGGAGTTCCATTCTGAGCATGGCCTTAAAGAATTTGTTGAGTATCTTGATTCAAACAGGGAGAGGCTTATAGAAAAAATTATTCATATAACTTATGATAAGACTGAGATTCCTGTTGAGATAGCACTGCAGTATAATAACTCATTCTCCGAGAATGTACACTCATATGTGAATAATATTAATACCATAGAAGGAGGGACCCATCTGGCAGGATTCAGGAGGGGATTGACGCGTACTTTAAAAAAATATGCAGAAGATTCAGGAGCAACTTCGAAACTGAAATTTGATATAAACGGTGATGACTTCAGGGAAGGACTTACCGCAATTATCTCAGTTAAAGTTGCTGAGCCTCAGTTTGAAGGCCAGACAAAAACCAAACTGGGAAACTCCGAAGTAATGGGGGCAGTCGATCAGGCTGTCAGTACAATGCTTACCAACTACCTCGAAGAGAATCCAAAAGATGCCAGGATAATTGTTCAGAAAGTAATTCTTGCTGCTACAGCCCGTCATGCTGCACGTAAAGCGCGGGAACTGGTCCAGCGCAAAAACGTATTGTCAGGTTCCGGATTGCCAGGTAAACTGGCTGATTGTGCCGACAGAGACCCGGCAAATTGCGAGATTTATCTTGTTGAGGGAGATTCTGCAGGCGGAACTGCGAAACAGGGACGTGATCGGGGTTTTCAGGCAATTCTCCCATTAAGAGGTAAAATCCTGAATGTCGAAAAGGCTATGCAACACCGAATTTATGAAAGCGAAGAGATAAAAAATATTTTTACAGCGCTAGGTGTAAATATCGGAACTGAGGATGACAGTAAAGCACTTAACATTTCCGGCCTGCGATATCATAAAATAATTATTATGACTGATGCAGATGTGGATGGTTCTCATATTACAACACTTATTATGACTTTCTTTTTCAGGTATATGCCCGATCTAATAAAAGGAGGGAATATCTATATTGCCACACCGCCTCTTTACCTGATTAAAAAGGGTAAAACGGAACGCTACTGCTGGACGGAAGAAGAACGTGAAATGGCAGTGCAGGATCTGGGACAGGGGAAAGAATCTTCTGTAGGTGTTCAGCGATATAAAGGTCTTGGAGAAATGAATGCCGAGCAACTCTGGTTGACTACAATGAATCCCGAGACACGGACGCTGAGGCAGGTCACAATTGAAAGTGCTGCCGAAGCTGATCATATATTCTCAATGCTTATGGGCGATGAAGTTCCACCTCGCAGGGAATTCATTGAGACTCATGCGAAATATGCCAAAATTGATGTCTAAACACCAAATACTTTTCTCTTTATCTCAACGGCATTATCAGTACAAACTTCACTGCAGCAAAAGCATCTTATGCATTTGCTGTCGGTAAGTACTATATGAGTTTTTTTTGATGCCATTGGTACAATGGCCTGTACAGGGCATATATTAACGCATTTCTGGCAACCTGAACATTCTTCATGAAGGAAGACCGGCCTTCTTTCAAGTTTCTTAAGGAATTTAATCCTTTTTATTAAAAATTTGAGAGCAATATTATTGGTTGTCGAAATGGGAATTTTCATAAATCCTTTCTTTATGATAGTGCTCATTTCCGGACCATCATAAATAATGTCATCTTCTGATTTTAACCATATCTTCCTGAAAAACGCCGTCCTTGTAGTTGGTACAATAAAAGGTTCATAACCCGCTATCCTGCTTGCCGTAATATCAAGAATAAGCGGATTTGTAGAGCCTAAAAGTAATCCTATTTCTGCCGGGAATCCACGTCCGGGGCCAGGACCTTCCATCCCCATAATACCATCCATCAGAAAATAATCAGGTGTGACAACCTCATTAAGATCGACCAGAAATTCTCCAAACTTGCTCCTGTCCTGATGAAGAGCATGCTGTTTTGCCTTACTGAACCCGGGTACCAGGCCAAGTGTATTCTTTATTGCGCCTGTAAAATAAACAAGTTCGTGGTTCTTGAATTTCGGTAGTGAAATAATCATATCTACCTGGTCTACAACAGATGCAACCCTGATCTTACCTTTCCTGAGCGTCTTCTCAGCAGGATTTAACATAAAATCGACCCACTTTGCTCCGGTAGTCTCACATACCTTAAAAATGCCTGATTTCTCGCCTCTGAATTTCTGAGTATGGACTGCCGAAGAATCTCCAACCATAACCGTGGCTCCTTTTGATTGAAGAAACTTTACCATAGCCTCCACAACAACAGGATGTGTGCTAATACATTTTGCAGGATCATCATCTGAAAGAATATTTGGTTTTACAAGTACGGTTTTACCTTGTACTTCAGGGCCATTGGTATTTTGATATATATCGGCTATTATGTCAGAAACCTCTATAAGGTCATATTTATTGCACTTTCTGACAGCAATTTTATTATTCATATTTTTTGTTGAATGAAAGCGCCAAAGATATAGCAATTTTCGCCAGATTGTTTTATTCCTCCGGCTTTGATCTTTTTTTATTGCTGACTTACTTCTTGATTATTATCTCTTTAACAATATCTTCGATTGCAGAAATAATATTTTTTGAAGGGCCGTTATAATTATTTATTATTATACTGAAGGCCATATTTTCCCCGGACAGTGTCGTAAAATATCCTGCAAAGCTTCTCACTCTTGTCATAGAGCCGCTTTTTGCTTTGAGTCGTGAAATGAACAGAGGATCTTTAAAATAATTTATGATGGTTCCATTCTTACCTGCATCCGGCAAAGACGAATAATAATCTGAGAAATATTTCCCTTGGTTCTTCATATATACGAGGAGTCTTACCAGGTCCCTGGTATTAATTGCATCAAGAGGCGATAATCCGCTGCCGTCTTCGATAAATATTCCGTTGGTATTTATACCTGATTTATGAAGAAATTCTGTAATCACTTCAGCTCCTGAAGCTGTTGATCCGCTGTTTTTAAATTTTTTCCCCAGTTCCTTAATCAAATGTTCAGCATAGAGATTGACACTTTCATGGTTTAAAACCTCAATAATTTCTGAGAGGTGAGGAGATACAGTTTCTGTAATTGGCACAATTTTGTCTGTTATCAGCTTTTTTTCTGACCTCACTGTTGAGGGAGTTCCTGAAACTTTTATACCGCTGGCAACAAGCTTCTCCTTCAGTATTTTGGCTAAAAGAAGGGGAGGATCGGTAATTGATGCCTTGAGTACAAAATCCTCCCGGCTGACAGGGATGGTTCCTGCAAGCCATCCTGTCGTACTGTAAGGAGCAGCAAAGACATTACCTTCATCATCTGTACCCGAAGCGGTGAGAAAGTTTGAAAGCTCAGCCGTACATTCAGACGGTGTAACAGCTTTGATTACAGGAACAGTGCTATCGGATAATGTTTTAAAATGAATTTCGTAAGTATTGTCATAAACCGAAAGCCCGTAAGCCCCGGCACCATAATAATTACCCTCATCTTCCCAGAGCCATTTTGCAGGGACAGGCAAAAAATCGTAGTATGAGTCGTCAGATATTATCCGGCCTTTTATTTTTTTTATTCCAGTTTTTGCAATTTCGGCAACCCACATGTTCAGGAAATCTTTATAATGATCTGAAAAATATTTTGATCCAAGTGCCGGATCACCACCTCCTGTTATTATAATATTACCGGTAAGTTTCCCTGTCCTTTTGTTCAATGATCCTGTGTAGCCAATCCTGGTTTTGAAAGTATATTCCGGACCAAGCAGTTCAAGGGCAGCGGAAGATGTGATAAGTTTCATGACTGAAGCAGGCATAAGACTTATTTCTGAATTATATTCCATTATTATATCTCCCTTTCTTGTATCAGCAATACACATAGAAACAGATGCATGAGTAAGAGATGAATCTGCCGGAAATGATTCAGATGAATTATCCTGTGAAAAAGAACATATTGTCAGGGATGCCAGTGAAAAAATTAAAATTATTAATCTCATTTCAGAATAGATTTGTTTTGTTCAAGTGTTGATAATAATCCGCATGCAGCCTGTATATCTACACCACGACTAGCCCTTATTGTTGTGAGTATCCCTTTTGCATTAAGTGCCTCTTTGAAGTCAGAAGTTTCTTTTGCACCAGGACTTTTATATTCTGATCCGGGTATTGGGTGAAAACGGATGATATTGATGCGGCATTTTATTCCGTTAAGAATTCTGGCAAGCTCTTTAATATGGGATGATGTATCATTTATACCTTTAAAGAGGATATATTCAAAAGATACTCTTCGCTGGCTGTTAAAATCGAAGTTACGGATTATATCCAACACCTCTTTGACCGTGTTGGTTCGTTGAATAGGCATAAGCTTACGTCTTTCTTCATCAAAGGGTGAGTGCAGGCTCACAGCCAGGTGACACCGGCTTTTCTCAAGAAATTCCTTTATACCTGCTATTAGTCCGACAGTACTTACAGTGATACGGGTAGGGCTCCAGGCATATCCCCATTCGTTTGTAAGAATATCCAGACTTTTAAGTACTTCTGTTATATTATCAAGAGGCTCACCCATTCCCATATAAACCATGTTTGTAAGGCTGTTGAATTCAGGCAGACTCCTGAACTGGTTAAGAATCTCATTTGATGTAAGATTTCCCTGGAAACCCTGTCTTCCTGTCATGCAGAAGATACAACCCATTTTGCACCCGGCCTGCGATGAAACGCAGATTGTAGCCCGATCATCATCCGGAATATATGCAGTTTCTATATATTTGTCATGCAGAACTTTAAACACATATTTTTTAGTTCCGTCAGAACTTTTTGATTCATTCACAGGTGAAGAGAGCCCAATTTCATAATCGACTTTCAGAAGTTCTCTTGTCTTTTTTGACAGGTTTGTCATTTCATCGATTGTCAGGATCTCTTTTTTATAAAGTGCGCGTTGTAGCCGGGAATTTCTCCGACAGGCGCCAGCGTATCCAGATTGAAGACCGTCATCCGGGCCGTGGCGCCGCCGCGCGCGATATAAAAGCCGCCGTCCGTCCGCATCGGCATAGACATAGTCAAAGCCGCCATCGCCGCCGACCTTGGCGGTCTTGAGAATGTGATAGGGGCCAGCGCCTTGCGCAGATGCGCCAAGCGGAACCAGCGACAGAAGGACCGCGGACAACAACAGGGACTTGCGCATGGGAATTCTCCTTTCCTGCTTTATAGAAGGAACCGCACGAAGCCGACCGGTGCGCTCCGCGCTATAAATTTTGCCGATCTGGAGAAGCCGGGTGGCGTTTGCGCTAGATTATCGGCGGAAGCGCCCATGCCCAAAATGTCTGTTCGCAATCGCGAGATATTTTCCGCTCTCCAGGATGGCCAAAGCCTGGACGAGGTGGCGCGCCTTTATGCCCTCAAACCCAGCCGCGTAACCGCTATCTTGCGCGAGGAACGGCTGAAACGCCGCTACAGCCTTGAGGAAGCCTATCGCAGCCTGCGCTTGCAGGCGCCGCTCTCCGGCAAGACATAAGCGTCAGCTGAGGCCCTCTTCCTGCAACACCGCCTTGACCTTGGGCCGTGCGGCAATGCGCTCGAACAGCTTGCCCAGATTGTCCGGCACGGAAATCCCCATTTTCAGGGCCCAGCGCAACATCACGAACATATAGGCATGGCCACGGAGAAACTGCCGCCGGTCGGATAATCCTGGTCGCCCAGCTCCGCGGCTACCGTTGCGAAGCGCTTGACGATCTTCTCCCGCGCCGCGGCCTTGACGTCATCTGTCGCCTTGCCGAACAAGGGGCTGAAGCTTTTGTGGATTTCGCTGTTGGTGAAGGTCAGCCATTCCACCGACTTGTAGCGCTTGAAATCGCCCACCGGCACCAGCAATCCGCTTGCGGGCTTGAGGTCCGCGAGATATTGCACAATCGCCGGCCCTTGGGTCAGCAGCGCCCCATCGTCCGTCATCAGCGCCGGCACATAGCCTTTGGGATTGACGGCGTAATAATCCTGGCCCGCCTTGGTCGTATGGGTCTTCAGGTCTACCGCCTCAAGGTCCAGGGCAATCCCGGCTTCAGCAGCGACGATGTGCGGCGACAGCGAACAGGCGCCCGGCGAATAATACAGCTTCATATAGTCCTCGCGTTGAAAATCCCCTGTGCAAACGCACGCCGAGGCAATACCGTTCTCAATAATTCCGTTCTGCGTCACCCCTATCGGCGCGGCGCCTGTTCATGAGAAGATAGCGTAATGTCGCGCGCGCGCTATGCCCAATTGCTTGGCCTGCTTCTGCTGATGCCCCATGCGGCCATGGCGGGGCCGGTGACCAGCCTTGCCACGCTGGCCGACCTGAAGGCCCTTGGCGCTGCGGCAGCGGCCAATCCCGTTGTCCAGACCGAGGGCTATTGGCGGCCGGGCGTGGGCGGCACTTATGTCTGGAACGCGGCGGCAACGGCGAATGACTGCCTGCATGTCGCTGTGGCGCGGCGCCGGACGCTATGTCCTGCAGCCCCAAAATGGCCAACTCCTGCCCACCCAATGCGCACCTGGTTCAATTCCTCACCTGACGGTTCCCAGGGCCATGACGACGCCGCCGCCTGGAACAGCACCGAAATCGCCGCCGCCCGATATGGCCTGATCATCGGTCCGGTCGCCGGCATCAGCCGCGTCACCAAAACCATCACGCCAGGCGTGGGCGTGATCCACCAGGGCGCGGGCATCGATGTCGAGATCATCCAGTGCCATGACGCCAGGGCGTCCGCCGCCTGTTTCTATCTGCAAAATCCCAAAACCCTGGCCAAAATCGAAGCGCCGAAATTCTACGACATGACCCTGAAGGGCAATGCCGGCCTTGTAGTAATTCAATATAACAGCACAGGCGGCGGCTTCGGCGACGACGCCATCAGCCAGGGCTATATGATGCGCCCCATCGTGGAGCGGGTGAAAACCGATTACAGCGCCATCGGCCTGCAATGTTCCAAATGCATGGACGGCGATTTTTCGCAGAACACCATCCTGGGCTCGGTCGGGGTCGGCATAGACCTGGAAGGCTCGAACTGGATGGGCGTAGGCGATGCCGGCGCCAACCGGGTGGCGAATTCCGGCAGCTATCCGATCAAGGCGGTGTTTCACGGCTATTTCGGCAATGGCGACCGCATCGAGCATAATGATCTGCTGCTGCCCCGCTCCCCCGCCCAGGCCTATCTGGAGCTCGGCGCGTTCTTCGATGATCCGCGACAATTTCCTGGAAGGAAACACCCATGGCGCCTGCGAGATCGAGATCGCGGAAGGAACGCTCACCACCAGCGTGGTCAACAACCAGGTGACGGACAATACGGTCAAGAACTGGCTGTGCGTGGAGCCCACCATCGAAAGCGGCACCTTCACGGGCAACAACACCACCAATGTCGGCCAGGGCCAGGCGTTGTTCGGCGGCGGCAAAGGGGCCAACATTTA
>CAVVGP010000220.1:0-36664 GCA_963747625.1 uncultured Bacteroidales bacterium
ACAACCACAAACTTTTATTCAGCCTCGTGATGTTTGAGCAATGGCTGCGTACCGTCCGTTCCAACGGCTGACTTTTCCCAGATTTTTTATTATGTCTTTAAGTTCCATTGAATTCACCTCCCAAGGGAAGAGCGTCCGTGTGCCGGCGGCAGAAATCGAGGGACGCACGGTGATCTCCCGGGGCGGACAGATTAAACTCGCGTCGATCTTTGACGATGCCGTGGCGCAGGGTGAACTCGTGGAAGGATTCCGGACAAGTTTGTCGCCGCGTTGAAACAAAGCGGGTTGCCGGCAGACGTCCTGACTTTTTCAACGGCCGCCGGATGTGAAGCCCAGGTTTCCGCATCATTTCGACTGGGACAATTACGCGGTCATCAACACGGAGTCATTCAACGCGTGGTGGGAAAAATTGCCGCAGGAGGCGCGTAAAAATACACGCCGGGCCGCCAAGCGCGGGGTGGAGGTGAAAGTAGTTGTCTTCAACGATGAACTGGCGCACGGCATCCATAAGCTGTGCGATGAATCGCCGGTCCGGCAGGGGAAGCCCTTCTGGCATTACGGAAAAGGTTTCGAGACGATCAAGCGCGACCACGCGACGTACCTGGAGCGCAGTGAATTCATTGGCGCCTATTTTGAGGGCGAACTCATCGGGTTCATCAAGATGGTCTACGTGGACCGGATCGCCTTTATTTTTACACATCCTGGCCTTCAACGCCCATAACGACAAACGGCCGATCAATGCGCTGGTGGCCAAGGCGGTTGAAGTCTGCGCACAGAAGAAAGTGATAAGTTATTTCGTCCACGACAAATACACGTACGGGAACAAAAAGCAGAGTTCGCTGCTGGAATTCAAGCGGCGCAACGGCTAAAAGCAGATTGATTTTCCGCGTTATTACATCACCGCTGACCTTGAAGGGGCGGATTTATGTGGCATTGCGGCTGTATCGCGGGGCGATCAGCCTGCTGCGGCCCCGGTGCTTTCGGCGCTGTTGACCATGCGCGGTTGGTTCAACCGTGCCAAGGATAAGCCTGTGGCGGCCAAGGAAGAATGAAACCAGCGCTTTACCTTTGAGATATATTTCCTAATATCTAGGTGCCTTTACGCCGGCAGTAGCTCAAGGTCTAGAGCGGCTGACTACCAGTCAGCAGGTGGAGTGTTCAAATCCTCCCGCCGGCTCCAATTTCCAGAATCGTAAACCCCCATGCCCGGAATCGTCGGAATCATCAGTCGCCAGCCGGTGGTGGAGGTAACGCCTGGTGAAAACCATCGTAGCCAGCATGCGCCATGAGAGTTTTTACAAGGCGGGAAGCTTTTCGGCGCCGGAACTTGGCATGCTTGCCGGCTGGGTGGCGCACGAAAATTCTTTCGCGTCCGGCCAGGTTTTTCAAAACGGGGCCAAAGACATCGCCCTGATTTTTTCCGGCGAGTGTTTCATCGAGGCCGGGGCCAGGGCGCGGCTGAAGCAGCAAGGACGTCGCGCTTTTGCGAATGATGGCGAGTGTCTCATACAGCTTGTGAGGACAGGGGGACAAGTTTCTGGCCGGTCTGAACGGGCTGTTCAGCGGATTGCTGATCGACCAGCGGCAAAAGAAGGCGTTTTTGTTCAACGACCGTTACGGGATGAGCGATATACTGGCATGAGACCGGGGCGGCGTTTTATTTTGCGAGCGAGGCCAAGGCGCTGCTGCGAATCCTGCCGGAACTGCGTGAATTTGATCCGCAGGGCATCACGGAATTTCTGGCGCTGGGCTGCACGCTGGATTGGAAGTCGATGTTCCGCGGCATCGAGATGCTGCCGGGTGGTTCACGGTGGACTTTCGAACCGGGAAAGTACCACCGGGAAACTTATTTTTCACCCGCTGAGTGGGAGCAGCAACCGATGATTTCGGCGGCGGAATTCGAAGCGAGCTACCTGTGCAGATATTTGATTTTGCACCTGAATGAAGCCTGCTGAAGCTTGTAAAATCATTATGATTATAAAGCAGCCGGCATGCTTCATTCATTGCTGCAAGATCAATATTGCCATGAAGATACCAACTTGAATTATCAAAAAAAGGATCTTTATTCTTGATACATAATATTTGTAAGTCCTCGAAATGGCACTGAACCTTGCATTTGCTCAGGAATTACCTTTTTCAGGGAATTAACTGAAATATCAGCAGGAAGATACTGATTGAGCCTGAAAATCAGGTTCCCTTTCGCCAGAAGATCGGTAAAGAAGCTGTCGAAGTGTGCACAGAAAAATAAAGCATGTACACCGGTATCTGTTCTTCCTGCACCGATCGTAGATATATTTTCATTAAGAATAACACTTAACGCCTCATCGAGAATTTTCTGAACCGTAACTGAATTAGGCTGTATTTGCCATCCATGATAGGAAGTGCCTTTATATGAGATAAATATGAAGTATCGTGTTTTCAAGAAAGATATTTTTGTAAATATATGATTTTCTAATGCCTTTTTTTTACCACAAAGTTCTCAAAGCATACATAAAGTATTATTTACTCTAAATTATAACAATTAGTTTTAATGGTTTTGTTTCAACCGTAGAGATCCCTACATTCATCCTGAATTCTTCCTTAATAAACAAGTTTTAATAATATTACAGAACCCGTATATGTTGAAGAATAGGGATGTCCCGGGTCTAAACATATTTTGAAAATATTATTGTCAGTAACGACGGTGCAAATAAAAAAAGAGGCTGTTGTTTATATGATCAGCCTCTTTTTAAAGTGTATATAAAGAAGGGTTATCTTAATTTTGAACCTTTTGTTGCAAAGAAGACAAGATAAAGGTAATAAATGAACATTAAGCTTACAGCTATGATTACCGAGCCTGTAACAGCCTGTATTTTACCCATGATCAGGGTTGAAATTGAAGCTCCAATTACTGAAGTTGCGATGACCCCTGAAGCAACTTTGGCATGTGGTCCCAGATCTTCGAGTGCAAGGTTATAAATAACCGGCCACATAATCGAGTGGAATAAGCCGATTGCAAGGAATAACCACATTGCAATGACAGGGGCACTTGAACTAGAGAGCAAATGAACTACCAAGTAAAACAACTCCACCAATAGAACAGATAGTCAAAATCAGATTAGCTTTGTATTTTCTTAAAATAAAGATTCCCAGGACACGGCCTACCATCATGCCTCCCCAATAATATTTAAGCATATCGATAGGGTTAATGCCCTGAATGCCAAGTTTAGCTGCGTAATCGGGGAAAAAGCTGGAGGGACCAATTTCACATCCCATGTAAAGGAAGATGGCTAAAGAGCCAAGCCAGACATGAGTGTATTTAAAAGCACTTGACTTGTATTGTTTCTTTTCCGATACCTTCTGATTCATTTTCATCGCTTTTAATTTCAGGCAGTTTCAGGAAGAACATAATTATAAGGATAAAGGCAGTAATTATACCAATAACCATAAATGGGCCTTTAACGATATCCCTAATTGCGGAGTTTTCCATTTTACTCCTTTTTCGAGTTTCGGAGTTACAAGCAAAACAGAAACGAAAATAGGAGCAATGATTGTTGCTACGGAATTAAGGGCGTTTGTCAGAGTAAGCCTGCTGGCACCTGTCTCAGGCTTTCCTAATGCATTTACATAAGGTCCTGCGGCAACCTGTAGAATCACTACCCCGATTGCAAAGACCGATACAGTGCTCAGAAATCCGTAATAGCCCATCGAAACACCCGGTATGCAAAGGAAGAAGCCAAGTGAAATTAAAGCCAGTCCGGAAAGTACCCCATTTTTATAACCTATTTTTGTAAGCAACAAACCTACTGGTACTGACAAAATGTAAGCTCCATAGAAAAATGTGTTGGGTAATTGTTTCTGAACATCGTTTAATCCAAATGCATTTTTCAGGAAATCGATAGTGGAGTTGTTCATTGTTGTTATAAAACCGAACAGAAAAAAGAGCGAAGCCATTACTATCAATGGGAACAGATAATTAGTTTTTCCAGAGTTATTCATAATCAGTTTTTTAGGTTATTTGATAGAGAATTTATACAGACAAGTATGTTTATATTTCTCACCGGGCCGTAAAAGAGTGGAAGGGAAGCCGGGTTTATTAGGAGAATCGGGAAAGTTTTGAGTCTCAAGACATAATGCTGAGCGCCTGCCATAAGGTTTTCCTCCTTTGCCTTTATCGCTTCCATCAAGCCAGTTACTTGTATATACCTGTATTCCAGGCTGGGTTGTATGGACTTCCATCTTGCGATTTGATCTGGGATCATAGCATACAGCAGCAAGGGTCAGTTCTCCAGGTTTATTCATGTTAATTACCCAGTTGTGGTCATATCCCTTACCATAAGAAAGCTGATCGAATTTATCATCAATACGTTTTCCTATAATTTCAGGTTTTATGAAGTCCATCGGTGTAGCTTCTACTGCCTTTAATTCGCCTGTTGGAATTAGGACATCATTTACCGGAGTAAATTTGTCAGCGTTAATCATAAGTTCATTTTTCAGAATATCTCCGTTCCCTTCGCCTGCCAGATTAAAAAATGAATGGGAACAGATATTTACGTGAGTTGCTTTATCAGTGGTAGCTTCATAATCTAACCTGAGTTCATTAGTGTTTGTAACAGAATATGTCACCTTAAAGTTAAATGTGCCCGGGTAGCCCATTTCACCATCCTTGCTGATATAGACCATCTCTACCTGTTCCCCATCCGGAGTTGAAATGACTTCTTTAGCATCAAATACCTGGTTATTAAAACCTTCGGGGCCTCCATGAAGCGAGTTTGGTCCGTTATTAACCGGCAGGTGATAAATTACTCCATCGATTGCAAATCTGCCATTTGCAATCCTGTTCGCATATCTCCCGCAAATCGCTCCGAAATAGGAGTTTCCCTTGATATATTCTTCAATTGATTCATATCCAAGAACTACATCGGCAAAATTGCCATTGGAATCCGGAACATAAATACTTACAATTTTTGCACCAAAATTCGTAACCTGGACAACCATTCCGGTACTGTTCCTCAAAGTACGGAGAGTGGTCGGTTTTCCTTTATGCATGCCTTTAAAGGCATCCTCATTAATTACCTTCATTTTATTGGTTTATAAAAATTTGCCTGAATTTAATTGCTGCATGAATTCTTTGTGCGACAGTAGTTACAACATTTACAGGTTAATTCTATCGGCTCCTTTTTGTCTGATAAAAAGGTTATGACACGCACCTTTACCGAAGACATGCTCCAATGTTGTGATGTATTTATCCAGTAGCTTACCAGGAACAAATGCCTGGATAGTACCGGCAAATCCACCTCCATGCACGCGCCATGCTCCCTCACCCTTAAGCACAAGGTCGCTTAATGCCAGAGCTAGTGAAACTCCCTGTTCCTTTACATTATTTACTGCGTAAATGTTCTGGTTGTACATATATGAACTGAAGCCGGAGTCAGTAACCATGCCCAGAAATGCTTTAAAATCATTTTTTTCCAAAGCAGCTACCTGCTCAACAACCCGCTGGTTATCGTTCTGAAAATGAATAGCACGAAGTATAGCCCTGTCGCCGACTTTTTCGCGGATTTTAGGAGCAATATCAAGTACCTGATCAAGACTTACCTGCCGCAGGACCTTAGCCCCCAGCTCTGCTGCGACTGCTTTCATGTCAATTGGTAATGAAGCATATTCGTCATTCAGATCTGCATGATTGCCACCAGTATCAGTTATTACAAGCGAAAACCCGGTTGCAACGAAATCGAAATTCACCTTTTTAACTACCGGATTTGTTGGATCTTTGAAATCAATTGTAACCAGACCACCAATGGCACAGGCTGTCTGATCCATTAATCCGCACGGCTTACCAAAGTAAACATTCTCGGCATATTGTCCTATAATTGCATTCTGAACCGGTTCGAGCTTTCCACTGTTAAAAAGATGGCTTATTATTGCACCTATTAGGACTTCAAATGAGGCAGAAGAACTCAGGCCCGATCCTACAGGTACTCCGCTATCGATACAGCAGTCAAATCCTCCAATTGTGAAACCCAGTTCTTTCATTCTGGAACTAATTCCCCTTATTATTGAAGCTGATGTAAATTTTTCGGTTTTATCAGGTGAGAGGTTTGATAAATCCACTTTAAACTTCTCATAGCCGGAAGAGAGGATATGTACTATATTAGAATCATTATTTGCTGCAACAGCTATATTATCCATATTGACAGCGCCTGCCAGAACTCTGCCGTAATTATGGTCAGTATGATTTCCTCCGATTTCGGTGCGACCAGGAGAGCTGAAAAGCATAATGTCCTTTTTGCCAAAAACATTATTGAATTTATCAATAAGAGAATTGTACCTTTGCGCCTGTTTAACAAGAATTGCCGGGTTAGTGCCGTATAATTCCCTGAATGTACTGTTGTTACTATTAATAATTTTTCCCATCATTGCTTTGTATTTTTCTTTTAAGATGATAATAATTAGTCAATAAATATAATAATTTATAGTTGACAAGGTAATTTTTTTTTACGACGATATAATATGTCAATTCATTTCAAACTGGATTTTTAAATAAATTTGTGCTTAAAAATTGAAGGTTTACTTAATGGAGCAGTTAATAATTAACTTTTCAAAAAAATTAAGATGGTAATAAATAAACGAGGCTTTGCAAGCGATAATAATGCAAGAGTGCACCCTGAGATTCTGAAGGAAATAAATTCGATTAATTCAGGACATGTAACAGGTTATGGAACAGATGTTTACACAGAAAATGCAATTGGGATGATTAAGGAGCATCTCGGTAGCGCAACGGAGCCTTTCTTTGTATTTACCGGAACAGCTGCTAATGTCCTTGGCCTTTCAGCAATTACAAGTTCGTGGAATTCAATTATTACAGCCTCGACGGCACATCTGGAAGGAGATGAATGCGGTGCACCTGAAAAGTTCATAGGATGTAAAGTACTCGTAGTTGAAACAGCTGATGGGAAAATAAATCCGGGTTTAATTGAGAAACATATGCATGGAATTGATTTCGAGCATCATTCTCAGCCGAAAGTAATTTCGATTACCCAGGCGACTGAGATGGGTACTGTGTACACTGCTGATGAAATCACTGAAATTGCCAGTTATGCTCATGCCAGAGGGATGCTGCTTCATATGGATGGAGCAAGGATAGCCAATGCTGCTGTGTCGTTAGATATGCCTTTTAAAGCATTCACAACCGATGCAGGTGTAGATGTTCTTTCATTTGGAGGAACAAAGAACGGAATGATGTTCGGTGAATCGATCTGTTTCTTAAACCTGGTCTTTCTGAAGACTTTAAATATATAAGGAAACAGGGCATGCAGTTGGCCTCAAAAATGAGATTTATTTCAGCCCAGTACATTGGATATTTCAGGAACGACCTCTGGAAAACATGTGCTTCACATTCCAATGCCATGGCTAGAGTGCTGGCTGACAGGTTGAAACAAATCCCTGATGTTACTGTAACACAGGAAGTTCAGTCAAATGGCATTTTTGTTATAATGCCTGGAGATGTAGCAGAAAAAATGAGGAAGCATTACTATTTTTATCCCTGGGATGAGAAAAGGTTTGAATACAGGTTAATGACAAGCTGGGATACGGAAGAAGAGGAGATTGAGGATTTTATTGTACTTCTTAAAAAGGAATTGGATCGTACAAAATAAAAAGGCTGGATCCTGTGATCCAGCCTTTTTCCTATATAAAAGTAAACTAGGATTTTACTTAAGCGTAAAAGTAATTGGACCATGTACCACACGGGAACAGGTTTTCCACCCTGTTTCCCGGGTTTGAATGCCGGAAGTGTGTTAACAACCCTGATAGCTTCTTTATCAAGCTCCGGGTCAACGCCCTTCATAATACTTACCTGGCTTACACCACCTTTAGGAGTCACACAGAACCTTACGATTACCTTTACCCTGTATATTGTTTTCCTTGGCAATTTCAGGATACTGTGTATGTTCTGCGATGTATTTAAGAAGTTCATCATCACCACCAGGGAAGGAAGGCATTTCTTCAACAACAACAAATGGTTCCTGTTCAGGTTCTGCTTCCTGTACTTCTTCCTTGACCTGCTGTACAACTTCAACTACATCTTTGTTGGTAACTTCTGTCTGAGCCTGGTCAGCAGTCATAAGCTGCTTTACATCTTCAGGTTTGATAGAGTCAACAACTACAGGAGGAATGTATCTCTGTTGCTGAACAACATCAGCTGGTGGAGGAGGAGGCGGAGGTGGCGGTGGAGCTGCTTCAGCAGGGGTGTTCGAGGTTTTCCATCTTGATCTCAACCTGTCTGTCCGCACGTTTTGATCTGTTTTCAGATGGCTTTTGCATTCAGGTAAGGAGTAATAACAGCCGTGGCTAAAATAACTATTCCGATACCCAGTGCAAGAACTACCGTACGATTGTACCTTTTACGCAGTTTATAAGCTCCGTATTCCTTATTCCTGTCTTCAAAGACAATGTCATCAAAGGCAGGAGCATTATATATTTTCTTTTGCCATTTTCTTATAGGTTTACGGTTTATTTCTTGGCTGGAGCAGGAGTTGGTGCAATTCCGAGAGCTGCTTCAACCATCTTCTCTTCATACCAACAGATATCAACAAACGTATAACGTGCTATTCCGCAGATATTCATCTCATCGAGGATATCTACAAAATTTCCGTAAGTTTGAAGTTTTATAAGCTTTTATAAGTACAATTGGTCCTGTATCGTCATCCGTTTTCAGCTTACTTATAGCTTCCTTAACTGAATCCGGTGAAATTACGATCTTCCCTTTAAGTAACCTGACTTTTGAAATCATCGATCTTCCTGAAAAGTGATTTATTTCTTTCAAGAAGAAGTTGACGTATTCCTGTTGGGCTAAAATCCGTTACATTAAGCGGAGGAAGATTATTATACTCCTCTGGTTTTACTGTTCCCGGATACCAGAAAATTTTATTGTCAGGACCGAGAATTATGTTAAGAGTACGGCTCGCCGAAATTTTAGGAGGCACAGCATTTGGGTCTTTAACCTTCTCAGGAAGGTTGATCTCCATCACTTTTGGTTTACTGAAAGCAGTAGTAAGCATGAAAAATATGATAAGCAGACACATCAGGTCAACCATTGGTGTCATGTCGATGTGCGGGGCATGCGTCTTAGCTTTCTTTTTCCCGCCTTTTCCCTTTTCCTCTTGAATTATTTCTGCCATATCACTTTTGTATTTCTTCGATGTTTATTTTAGCTGCTTCAAGATTTGTGATCAGATTGAACTTGTTCACATTCTTGTCCTGCATAATATCAAGAACTTTCTTAACTATCGGAAACTCCACTTTTGTGTCACCTTTAATACAAACCTGTATATTAGGATTTACCTGACGTGCAAAGAGAACCCATAAAGCAAGCTGATTATCAGTTGAATCAGACGGAATTCCCGTTTGAAAAACTGCTTTGTCCTTACTTGTTTTGGCAGCTAGGAAATCTTTCATTTTAGCTATTGGTACACCCATTGCAGAAGGATATTTTTCGAATTCCCTCAATTCACTGGTCTGTAAATTCAATATTATACCTTCCTCCCATAGCCGTAAGAATTTTAGGCCTGTATTTAAGCAAAGTATCAGGTCCGTTATCAAAATTCAGGAATACCCTGTTGTCTTTTGACAGAAGAACGGTCATTGTATTAAAATCAGGAGTTGGTTTTTCCGATATAGAATAAGGCGTATCAACAGGAGCCGGTTCCTGTTGTCTCATCGTTGTAGTCAACATAAGGAATATCAAAATAACGGAGAACAGGTCAACCATCGGCGTCATGTCGATTCTTGGGGACTTTGTTGGTAATTTAATCTTTGGCATTGTAGTTTTTTATTAATGATTTCAACCAAAAGATAAATTCAAAATTAGCTGGCTCTCAGCGAAGCAGCAAAATTCTGTGTCAGACTGAAGCCTGCTTCATCAATTTTAAATGTATAACTGTCGATTGTTGATGAAAAATAATTGAATGCAATAATTGATAATGTAGATCCTGTAATACCAAATGCAGTATTTACAAGAGCTTCAGAAATACCACTTGCAAGCTGAAGTGCATCAGGAGCACCTGATTGAGCAAGTGCAGCAAATGCGCGGATCATTCCAAGTACAGTACCAATAAGACCGATCAACACTGAAATTGAAGCCAGGGTCGAGAATATAACCATGTTCTTTGAAAGCATCGGTAACTCAAGAGCAGTAGCTTCTTCAAATGTTTTCTGAATTGAGAGGATTTTCTGGTCCTTTTCAAGTTCTTTGTCTTTCTGAAGGTCACGATAACGTACCAAACCTGCTTTCATTACATTGGCTAAGAGATCCTTTCTGATTATCACAAGCTTCCATAGCTTCTTCAATTTTATCAGATGCTAAAAGACCCTGAAGATTGCTGACAAATGAATTTAACCTGCCTTTACCTTTTGCTCTTGAAAGGGTGATGATCCTTTCAAAAATAAAAATGAAAAGGGAAAGTACACATGTCATAAGAATAGGAACAATGTAACCACCTTTGTAGATGATTCCAAGATAGTTGCCTTCCAGCGGTTGTCCTTTGGGATTGCCACCTTCGAAGTTTACAGGATTACCCATAATGTTTATAAATAACAAATAGGCAACTATAAAAGCTATTAAAATAGCGCTTGTTGCAAAAACATTCTGCAACGCATCTTTGAACGAACTTCCTTGTTTACTCATTTTTTATCGATTTGTTTAAGTTTAAGATTTTTTACGATTTGCAAATATATATTATGAATTGTTTTTTTCCAATAGAGTAAACAATAATGTTAAACTTTTAATATAGTTTAGAATAATTCTCTAAACCATATGACCGCTAAATCAGTATTTTACCCTATATTTAATCAAAATAATTTATTTAAACAATACTTATAATTATTATTGTTCTAGCGTTACATTATAAACCCTTGATTTTGTAATCGGTATCTCCTGTGATTTATAACCTTTAGCGCTGATAATCAGAACTTCTGACCCTTCGGGAATCTCAAATTTGAATTCACCCTTGCCATTGGTAAGGTTTTCAGCCGCTGTGTCCTTTACTCTGATTGAAGCATAAGCAAGAGGCTGTCCTGCTGCATTTTTAATTACACCTCTGATCTCATTGGGATTAATCCCTTTTTTAATCTGTGCTTCATACTCATGGATATAATTTATCTGACTTTTTGCAGAGGCATTCATCGGGTCAATAGCAAGAATTTTATCGTATGACTCAGCTGCCCTGGCCAAAATAGGGAGTCTGCCTTCATTTGTTTTTTCAGCAGAAGTTGATCTTAACTCAACAGAACCTAATCCCATATAACCCCTGATCTTGTTTTCCTTGTTGTTGGGATCAAGATTGATCATCCTGTTAAAATAATCCTTTGATCTGTTATAGTCATCACCTATCATATAATAATAACTTAGGTATCCGAAAGCTTCTATCATCTCAGTTTCATTCTTGATTGAATCAGATTTGCATACATCAATAAGTTTATCAAATTTTGGTTTAGCGATTCCAAGCTTAAAGTCAGGATCCATTTTGGAATAAGTTCTTGCAATCATAAGATATGCCGGGATGTAATTAGGAGTTTTCGAAAGAGCTATATTAAATATTGAATCAGCTAATTTAAATTTCTCACCTGTATAATAAGCTCTTCCTATACGCATAAGATCTTCAGTATAATCTTTGTTCGGATCAAGCATTTTACTCCAGATCCTGGCTGCGTCATCATATCTTCTGTAGTTATAGTAATTGGTAGCTATCTCGTTCAGCACAACTTTATCATCAGGATTGTAACTAAGTACCTTTGCATAATTTTCAAAAGCCCTGTCTATCTCAGTGTTTGATTTTGTAATGCTTTGTTCAAGAGTATCTATCTTCGCAGAAAGATCCGCTTCATTAGTTTTGATCTTTGTTTTCTCTGCAGCATTTGAAGCTATGGAATATTTTGATTTTTCTTTGTCAAGCTGTGATTTAAGACCATTAAGATCGTCGACCATCTTAGGATAGTTCTGATTCAATTTCAGAAGTATTCTCGCCATATAATAATAGTCTTTCTTTATTATGCGGTCGGGGTCGACTTTTTTGAAAAGGGTTTCCATATAATAAAGAGCTTTATTATAATCAGGCGGATTCTTCTCATAACATGAATAACCGGCAACACGGTTCAGATATGTCCTCGATTTATCAACCTTGAAAATATCTTCAACATTCTTGATAACTTCGTCATAATCTTTTGCGTAAAAGAGAGCATTCACATACTTGGTCTTCGCAGGTATATTACCCTCAGTAAGATCGAGGTACTTTTTAAAATATTCTTTTGACTGATCAAATCTCTGAGCAAGCAAAGTATAACTGTCCGAGTTCACGATATGCAGGAGCATAGTTGGCATTAAGCTGTAATAGCCTGCTCATAATAAGGAATTGCTGCCTGCAGTGCACGACCCTTTACATATATATTACCGATTTTCATGTTTGCAGTAGGTGACTGAGGATCGGCAAACTGCGCTGTGGTTATAATATGAGATGGCTTTTGATCCGTCATTAACAAGAATATATATATCCCCGCTATTAAATAAACATCCCGGTTCTTATTATCAATTTTTATAGCTTCCCTTATCAGTGGCAATGCAAGTGAAGTATCAACCTCATCTTCTTTTATATATGATTCAGCAATTTTTGCCAGCGCAAAAGCATAATCTTTTGCAGGGGGAACAATCTTCTTTAATGTTCTTATAAGGCAGCAGTAAGACTTCTTGCTTTGGCACGCATTTCAGCAGCGGTCTTATCATCACCGGTGTAGAAAGCAACTTTTGCCAGTCCTATATAATTCAGAGGATCACTTGCATTTGCTTCACTCCTTTCTGATAAATTTCCTTTAGCTGATTTTGCAGCAACTTTCAGAGAGTTGGAGATAGTATCGGCAAAATAATCCAAGGAGATAATTTTCTCCTAAAAAGAAATAATTTTTGCTGTTAGTCGGATTCTTTTTGAATCAACTGCTGAAACATAGCCTGGGCTTTATCATACTGTTCACTCCTTGTCAGAAGCGTAGCAGCCTCCAAATCCTGCGCTTTAATGTTATAAGAAAAAACTGTTAATAGAACTGCCAGAAGAATTGCTGGTTTTAAAATTAAACGTTTCATAGCGATCATAATTATTTGATGTCAATTTTAGTACTTATTTTAATACTATACAATTATTCTTATTATTAATTACCTGTTTCCCTTTTTCCTGTCCCTGTTCCTCACTACATTTACCCTGAAATTCCTTCACACCTCATCCCTCACTCCTCACACCTCAAACCTCATCCCTCACTCCCTCCTTCGCCAAGGCTTCGGAGGGCAAAGCCTCAGGCCGTCTAGTGCTTAATCTGCACCAATCTTATTGGCATAGTTGCAGGAACAAGCCCCGATTTAAGCACAATACGTTGTCCCTGTTCTCCGCAGGCCCAGTTTATAAATCCTGACCCCAATCCTACGAATGTCTCCCTCGATATAAGATAAATCTCTCTGACAAAAGGGTAAGATTTGTCATAAATAAAGCCCTGTTGCGGACGATAATAGCTTCCATCATTAACGAATTGCTGTGAAATTGCTTCCACATTTATCTTCTTGATAAAACTCATAGTAAGAGAATCATTCTTATCACTTATCCAGTTAACGCTGATAATCCCAAGGGCATCAGGATTTTTTGAAACAAAATCAATTACTTCCGCATTATTATTAACTGCATAGAAATTTTTATCAAGGGAGTCTTTTATATTAAATAGTTCTTTAAAATACCTGATACTTCCTGATTTTGTGTTATCAAAAATAACCCGGATATTACCAAGTTTAGATTTCTCGTTGATCTCTTTCCATGTTTTTATTTTACCAAGGAAAATGTCTTTTACATTTGCGTATTTTAAAAGAGTATCCTTGTTATCACGATTAGTAATAAGAGCAAGTGCATCATAAGCATAAGTTGTCGTACGTGCAATAATCTGAGTATCACGCAGGTATTGAATCTGGTAGTCTGAAAGTTTTTTGCTGGTAACAATTACTTTTACAGAATCGTGCATAAAATCATTAATAACATCGTATTCAGGCTTATAGATTGGTTTGACCTTTGCGCTGGTATATAGATGTGTAAAAGTGAAAATTTCGGTTTCAATTAGCGGTTGAAATGATTCGTCGCATTCGATCCGGATATTCCCTCTTGTAGCTGTTTCATCAGTCGCTCTTCTCCCCATCTGATTGCATGATGCAAGGGAAAGTAATAGTCCGAAAACAGGAATATAAATTAATAATTTCTGAATAATAATTCGGTACATTACATTAGAGTGTGTTAATCTTTTATTCCGGCACGCAATAATAATAAAATTTTGAATAACTGATACTCTGTTCATATTCATAAATTTATTTACAGGTTAATATTTTCATTGTAATTACCGCAAAGTGTGTGCCAAGGCATAAGCAATAAATAATTAATAATTTAGGGGTTATTTAACCAGTTGCATGATCTTCTAATCATCCTGGTCCTTTGTAAAAAAAACCTCAACGATTTTAACATATGTTCTATATGCCCTGTATAAGCCATAAAAAATTAAAGCAGATCCCATGATAACACTTACCGGCTTGTCAAGATAGCTTAAATCGGAGAAAAATATGAAATAAATGCCAATTCCCAAATAAAAGATCACCATAAATACAGAAAAAATAGCAGTGACCTGTTGCATCAATCTGTTAGCATTCATCCTAAATTATTTAATAATCAAATTAACAAAAATTAGATATATTATCAAAATAAAACTAAAAAACTCGTTATAAAAATTAAATTTGATTAAAAGCACCATTCTATTGATTAATGAAATAGTCACTTCAATAAAAGGGAACTATCTCCATAACTCAAAAATCTGAACTTGTTTTCAAGAGCAAAGTTATATATTTCTTTCCATCTGTTTCCAGTCCATGCTGAAATAAGAAGCAGAAGAGTGCTGCATGGCTGATGAAAATTTGTTATTAATCCGTTTGTAAGCCTGAATTCGTAGCCGGGCACGATCATAATGCTTGTTTCTGCCCATAGAGATTACAGATTTATGTTTATTAATATATTTCAATAATGCCATCCAGTAGATTCCTTAACTGAAACTGTCTGTTGTCATTTCATATGCTTCCCATTGTCCAAGAGACAGATATGAAACTGTCTCCTGAAGGGTTCTGAATTAGTCTGACTCCCAGCCAGTAAAGACTTTCAAGCGTTCTTACCGATGTTGTGCCGACGGCTATTATATGTCCCTGATTTTCAAGTATCAGTTCAATTGTTCTTTTGTCAATGGAAAAATGTTCGCAATGCATTTCATGTCCGTAAATATTTCTGACTTTAATTGGTTGAAAGGTACCTGCACCTACATGAAGTGTTAATTCTGCGGTTTTTATTCCTCTTGCTCCTGATCTTTTCAAAAACCAATCGGTAAAATGCAATCCTGCTGTCGGAGCTGCAACAGATCCATTTATACTTGAATATACAGTCTGGTATCTTTCAGCATCTTCTTTTTCATCCTCCCTGTTAATATATGGAGGAGAGGAATATGTCCTGCTGATTCAATGACTTCACCAAAACTTAATTCCCTGCAGTTCCAGCTGAATTTTATGCGGGCGGTTTCACCTTCTGACTGAAGCCTTTCTGCAGATAGATCATACCGAATTCCATTAGACTAAAATGGCAGCGATAAAAGGCCATTTTTCCATTTCTTAAGATTTCCGACAATACATTTCCATTCAACATCCTCTTTTGAACCGAATGATAATGAGTAATCTACGGGCAAAAGTGGTTCGAGGCAAAGAATTTCAATAATGGCTCCTGTAAGTTTCTGAAAAAGCAAACGGGCCCTGATTACCCTGGTATTATTAAATATGAGAAGCGAACCATGGGGCAGGTGATCATCAATATTTCTAAAGATGTCTTTTGATATTTTATTTTCTCTGAAAACAAGAAGTTGAGATCTATCTCTTTCATTAACAGGATATTGAGCTATGCGATCGGGAGGAAGGATATAATTAAAATCATTTACATCAATCCCTTTCACAGAACCTTCTGCTTTTTCCCCTTTGGCTTTTGGCAATTTATCTAGTCTATCCGGCGAGGCCATAGAATATAACAGAGTTTAATTTCCCTTTCCGGCAGCCTGGTTTAACGGCTCCCCTTTTTCTTCAGGGCAAAAATAACCATTATTATATATAGTGTATACTCAAATCGCCTGCAATTTCATACCTTTGCAAAGCAGCAGGCTGTTCCATCGTACGCATTATGGTGTAAGGAAAGTCCGGGCAACAAAGAGCACCATGCTTCCTAACGGGAAGATATCCGCGAGGGTATAGAAGTGTAACAGAAAATAACCACTTCCTGAGCGAAATCGATGGGAGAAAGGGTGAAAAGGTGAGGCAAGAGCTTACCGGTCCTGATGGCAACATCAGGAGCCGTACACCTTATGGGTTGAAAGACCATGTATACCGGCAAACAGGGCTGCTCGTCCGATGCCGGGGGGTAGGTCGTATGAGCACTGTAGCAATGCAGTGCCTAGATAAATGATGGGAAACGGTTTTAAAATCTTTTGCAGAAACCAAAACCGTACAGAATCCGGCTTACAGGCCAGCTGCTTAAAAAGATGGCGGGATAATTCCCGTCTATTTTTATTCTATATTATTTATTATCTACACGGGAGACAAGTCCCGCGACCTTTCTGATCAAGTCTATAGTCCTGCATGGTCAGATTTACTGAGAAAATTATTTGATTTTAAATATACTGTCTTCCATGGGAACATCAACTTCGACCTTGGTGAAATTTATCAAGAATATCCATACCCTGTGCTGATGTAGTCGTTTTCATCGGAATCATCAAACCATTGGTTATCAGTGTAATCAGAAGGATATGAATCCATAGTGATACTGTCATACCATTCACATTAGCTGTGGTTGATGTTTTTACAAGCAGATAAGAGCTTTTGTCGATAAACATATCAATAACTGTCCACCTTCAATGGTAGCTTTTATTTTATAGGCCGGTTTATCATTTACATTTTCTTCTCCAGCCAGGGTAAGTTGCCCGTTCTTCAAATAGTTGGCCATAGAATTCTGGAACATATTGCTTCTGAGAGTCTGTTTTACCTGATCAGGTGTCATTTCAACGGGATCGGTTGAACCTGTCATAGGACTTACAATATACCCTTTCTCACCATCGAAAGCCTGAATCATATCCTGTCCGTTAAAAGAAGTTACGGATTTTATTTTATCAGGATTTTTCATCCAGAATACCATAGGCATTTCCATCCCCTGCACCGACATATTCGCGGTGATCTTAATCGTTTTAAGATTGGCAACGTGATCAAGCTTGTTGGCTTCAGTATACTTCTTAACGATTTCATCGAGTGTTTGTGCGATTAATGACAGACATCATGATCAATCCTGCCATAATAAAAATTAGTTTCTTCATACAATTGGTATTAAGGATTAATAATTAAATGAATTTATTGTTTTTCTCAATGCAACAAGTTTGCTAAAAGATTATCCATCCCTGAGAGTTTTAGCATATTTGCTCCGTCAGATTTTGCAACTGAAGGGTCGGGATGAGTTTCAATAAAAATGCCGTCCGCTCCTACGCTTATTGCAGCTTTGCCTAAAGTCTCAATCATTTCCGGTCTGCCTCCCGATATTCCGCTGTTCCTGGTTGGGTTGCTGCAGCGAGTGGGTAATATCCATAATTACGGGAACACCAATCTGTTTCATAACAGGGATATTCCTGAAATCAACAACAAGATCCTGATAACCAAACATATTACCCCTGTCTGTAAGCATTATATTATTGTTGCCGGATTCCTGTACCTTTTCCACAGCAAATCTCATTGATGCCCCTGAAAGGAACTGTCCCTTTTTAATATTAATCCATTTACCTGTAACAGCAGCTGCTGCAAGAAGATCTGTCTGCCTGCATAAAAAAGCAGGTATCTGTAATAATATCCACATAATCGGCTGCAATTTCTGCTTCGATTAGGATTATGTATATCGGTAATTACAGGAACCGAATATCTTTTCCTTACCTCTTCAAGAATTTTCAGTGCTTTAATATCTCCGATACCTGAAAATGAATCACCTCTTGATCTGTTTGCTTTTCTGTATGATGATTTAAAAACAAAAGGAATCCGATATTTTTCGGAAAGCTCTTTCAGATGTTCGGCTGTTTCTAAATACAATTTCCTCACTTTCAACAACACATGGACCGGCAATCAAAAGAAAATTGCCGGATTCACTAAATCTTATCCCGGGAATATTTATTACAGCATTTGACATATTACAACAAAGTTAAAAAAATTATTTATAAAATAAATATGAGCAATTTTTTATCTTTGTCATATACTACAATGTTGCAAAAATTATTTCTGGTTTCCGATTGCCTGCTGATTGGAAGGTAGGCAGGGTTTATGGATTTCGACTTTTATCAAAAGCCTCAAAAGGAGCAATATCACTGTGGATTCATGCGAGTAAGTTTTGTCATATTCATTTATCTGTTTTTTATTGTAATCGTAAAAATCTTTCCACATTAGCAGATAGTCTTTTTCTGATTTCTTCCTCTTTAGAATTGAGCCCGGGATCATAAAACACAGTTCCCTTTATCTCTTCAGGAAGAAAATTATCCGGAACAAAATTCCCTGAATAGCTATGTGCATATTTGTAATCTTTTCCATATCCAAGATTCTTCATGAGATCAGTCGGTGCATTCCTGATATGCAGCGGGACAGGCAGGTCACCTTCCGATCTGACAGTACCGATATGCGCTATCAATTGCCAAATGGATGAGAGTTGCTTTTCGGTGACGTAGCAAGATAAATTGCTGCTTCAGATAAAATAATGCGCGATTCTGGCCATCCTATCACATTTACAGCTTCAAAACAAGCCTGGGCAAGAAGCAGAGCATTCGGATTAGCTATACCAATATCCTCAGCAGCAAGTATCAGCATCCGCCTTGCAATGAATTTGGGATCTTCTCCGCCTTCAACCATCCGTGGCAAGCCAGTAGACTGCAGCATTAGGATCACTTCCCCTTAGCGATTTTATGAAATGCGGAGATTATATCGTAGTGCTGTTCGCCATTTTTGTCGTAAAGGGCAAGATTCTTCTGTACATGCTTCAAAACCATCTCATTATTTATAATGATTTTTTCAGGAGACGATTCATCTGCTTCAGAGCTAACAACAAGTTCAAGAGCATTGTACAGTTTTCTTGCATCACCGCCAGATACACGTATAAGAGCCTCATGTTCAGCAATTTCGATATTATATGCCGCAAGATAGGTGTCTTTTTTCAGTGCTTTATTCATTAATTGAAGAAGCTCCTCTTCTGTTAAAGGTTTCATAACATACACCTGGCACCTTGAAAGGAGCGGGGATATTACTTCAAAAGAGGGATTCTCCGTAGTTGCCCCGATAAGTGTTATCACTCCCTGTTCCACGGCACTCAGCAGGGAATCCTGCTGTGATTTATTAAACCGGTGTATTTCATCGATGAATAGTATCGGGTTGGGCTGATTGAAAAACTGCTGATTTTTTGCTTTTTCGATTGTGTCCCTTACATCCTTTACACCGGAATGTACAGCACTCAGATGAAAAAATGGCCGTTTAAGAGTGTTGGCAATGATCCCGGCGAGCGTAGTCTTTCCGACTCCAGGAGGACCCCATAAAATAAAGGAAGGGATATTTCCCGATTCAATTACTTTTTTCAGAACTGCATTCCTGCCTACCAGGTGTTCCTGTCCGCAGAACTCACTGAGTTCACGTGGTCTTAACCTTTCAGCGAGAGGTTGATTTGCCAGCATCATCAGAATATTTCTGCAAAAGTAATAAAACAATTATTGTTCTTACAGAATTTGCAGGGAGTTGATTATAATTAATGGGTTTATTATTATAATTGTATCAGGATATAACAAATACCGTGTTTTATATTTTATCATCTCATCCTGAACCGTTCCCTTTAATCTCTGTGAAGAGGTTTAGATGCTTTTTAAATTTGTTTCACTCTTTTCTCATTGTTTAAGGAAAGTTCGGGAAAAGGTAAAGAAATAAGGTGATGAAGACCTTTGAATTGTATTATTTTTTTGAAAAATCAGATAATCGGCAATGAATAAAACAATTGGCATTTTACTATGGTTGATGGTTCTTACCGGATGCTCAGTAAAATCGGGTAAAGAAAAAGCAGGTATTATCGAAGGCAAGGATATTATTGTTGACAGCGGAATTGTAGTTTCAGCTCATCCGCAAAGTTCAAGAATAGGTGAAAGCATCTTGAAAAAAGGAGGCAACGCTGTTGATGCCGCTGTGGCTACTGAATTTGCGCTTGCAGTATGCTATCCTGAAGCAGGCAATATTGGTGGCGGGGGATTTATGCTCATAAGAACTGATGATGGCAATACGGAGGTGATAGACTACCGGGAAAAAGCTCCGGCAGATGCATCACGCGACATGTACCTTGATAGATCAGGAAATGTATCGGAAGGACTGAGTACCGACACTCATCTTGCCAGCGGTGTTCCTGGTACAGTAGACGGGATGATATATGCTCATAAAAAATATGGCAGGCTTCCTTTTAAAGAAGTCATTCAGCCTGCTATAGACCTGGCTGAAAAAGGATTTCCGGTCACAGGCAGACAGGCTGAGGATTTTAATTCAAACAGAAAAATATTCCTTGCCAGAAATTCTGTAAGACCTGTGTTTGTAAAAGATTCATTATGGAAGGAGGGAGATATTCTGATTCAGACAGATCTGGCAGAGACCCTTAAAAGAATAAGGGATAATGGCCGCGAAGGTTTCTATTCAGGAAAAACGGCCCGGCTGATAACAAGGGAGATGAAGAGAGGAAACGGAATCATATCGGAGCAGGATCTGAGGGAATATAAATCTGTTTCAAGAAAACCACTAACCGCTGAATATAAAGGTTATAAGATCATTACTGTACCGCCGCCTTCAGCGGAGGAATAATTCTTATACAGCTTCTTAAGATGGTAGAAAATTATCCCTTTGCAGAATGGGGATTTAATTCATCAGGCACAATTCATCTGATGGTCGAAGCTGAAAGAAGGGCATTTGCTGACAGATCGGAATTTCCCGGGGATCCGGCATTTGTCGGAATACCTGTCAAGGAGCTGATAAGCAGTAAGTACCTGACTAGCCGAATGAGGACTTTCGATAAAAATAAGGCTACACCTTCGCAGGAAATAAAGCCTGGTTCCCCCGAAAGTTATACAAGTGAAGAAACAACACATTATTCTGTTGTTGACGCAAAAGGAAATGCTGTTGCAGCAACAACCACTTTAAATAATACATTTGGAAACAGTATAGTGGTTGACAGTGCAGGATTTTTACTAAACGATGAAATGGATGATTTTTCGGTAAAACCCGGTTTCCCGAATATGTACGGGCTTGTCGGCGGTGAAGCTAATTCAGTTCAGCCAGGGAAAAGAATGCTTAGTTCCATGACACCGGCAATTGTGGAAAAAGATGGTAAGCTTCTCCTGGTTTTAGGATCACCAGGAGGGTCAACTATACCTACAACAGTGTTCCAGGTAATCGTAAATGTACTGGATTTCAGGATGAATATAGTACAGGCAGTTGACGCGGGAAGATTTCATCATCAATGGTTGCCCGATTAGATCAGCTATGAAAAAAATGCAATTGACAGCCTTACAATTGACAAAACTCAAGAAGCATGGGCCATACTTTAAAGGAACGACCATCAATAGGAAGTATTAACGCCATTATGATGCTTCCTGGAGGGAAGAAAGCAGGGGCGCCGACAAAAGAGGCAATAATTCATCCTGCGGGTATTAACTGTTTTGCGGTTCAATATTTTTTACTAAATTGCCTCAGATTTATTTTCATTAAAAAAAATAAATTAATACATTTAACGATTTAAATTGATATTTTGGAAAAAATCGGGTCGTAGTTATTGTATTTGAATACATTCAGATATATTCAGTTATGAAAAAAACTCTGCTTATTGTAGTAATCATCCTGGCAATAATTATTGCCCTTCCTGTAATTAATCTGATCCGGTGGAGCTTTCAAACAAAAAAGCCCATGGATATTATTATAGTTGACAAAACTGTTCCTACCCTGGAACGTGAGCATCATAAGCCATTTAACTGGATACTTACTAATGACAGATTTGTTAAGAAAGGAAAGCAATACAAGCTATTCATATAAAAAGGATTATTACGGATTCTTTCCTCAACGTCCCTTGCGCGACAAAAAATGGGACAGGAATGATTATCGTCTCACCGATCTAATAGGTCTTGCAGAAAAAAATGATGCGATTTATTTTACCGATACATACGGAGTATTTTTTAATGACTGGTTCAGGGGTATAAACAAAAGCCGCAAATCGAGGAAAATATATGGCGGACTTAATAATAATGACTTTCTGCTTCTTAAGGAAATGAAAGACAGAAATAAGCTCATTATTATGGAATATAACTCTTTCGACTATCCGACAGCAGAGTTTGAATCTGTAAGAACACAGGAAAAGCTCGGAATAACTTTTGTCAGGATGGACAGGGAAATATTTCAGCTCTCTTGACACTACATCCACTGATTTTCCTATATGGATGACATGCTATGTACCGTAAGGAATATAAAAAACCCTGGACATTCACAAAACCAGGAATTGTTATTCTGAAAGAAAAAGATATTGTTGTCCTGGAAGAGGGAAACCAACTTAAGAATGCGATGCCTAAGATCGTTACAGATGATGCTAATTCAAAAAAGTATGGTGTAGTCCGGTCAGTAGCATTTGACCAGTGGTTTGATATTATTGATCCTCTTCAGAATAAAGTTATTTCAAAGTTTAAACTTGATACAACACCTGCTGGGAGATACTCTTTTAACCAATAATGCATTGCAGAATGAGTTTCCTGCCGTTACCCAGGATCCGTTGGACAGAGACTGTATTATTTTTCAGGAGATTTTGCCACCTATGATCTTCCATTCTGGACAGCAGGATTAAAGGAATCGAGAAACTTAAGAATTCTGTTCTTTTCCGATAAACCCGATGATACACGAAGATTCTTCTGGCTCTATTACAGACCACTTATCAATACTATTTTCAGCGATTATTATAAATCAATGAATAAAGAAATAAATAACAGATTAACCTAAAACTATCCTTAAAAAGTACGGGTCATTTATACCTGTACTTTTTTTTATACAAATAGCATTTGCTGGTTCATGTCTGATCCGGTATACTGTTTTAGAATCTTCATCTTCCGGGCTATGGAACTCGTAACTGACATTATATTTCAGATACCATAATTCACCTTCCAAAATAAGGAATGCGCTATTTATCCTGTAATTAATAATGAAATCAGAATACAACGCAATCTTAATGTGCATGAATAGCGGATATTAATGTAAGTATTATCTTTGCTTTATATGAAAATCTCTTTAATACAACCCGATATTGTCTGGGAGGATAAACAAGGCAACTTTAAGAATCTCTCCCTGATTATCGAACCTCTGATTAACAAGACGGATCTGGTGATACTTCCTGAAATGTTTAACACAGGCTTCTCAATTAATCCTGTGAATCTCAGTGAATCTGCTGATGGAGAAACATTTAAATGGATGCAGGGCATGGCTGAAAAAGGAAATTTCGGATTATGCGGCAGCTATATTGTTAAGGAAGACATGGATTTTTTTAACCGATGGGTATTCGTTGCTCCCGGTAATGAAATATATCATTATGACAAGAGACATTTATTCAGCATGGGAGGGGAAGATAAACTATTCTCAGCCGGAGTATCGAAGTTAATTTTTAATTTCCGTGGGATAAATATCAGTCCCTATATATGTTACGATCTGCGATTCCCGGTTTGGAGCAGAAACAGGGAAGGATATGATCTGATCATCTATGCAGCCAACTGGCCTGAATCCAGGCAAAATGTGTGGAGAACACTTATGAAAGCCAGGGCTATTGAAAATCAATGCTACGTTGCCGGATCGAACAGAACCGGAACTGATGGTGCCGGAATTAGTTATTGCGGCGAATCGATGATAATAAGTCCAAAAGGAGAAATACTGGCGTCAGCCGGAAATGAAAGCAATTGTTCTGTTTCTTCTGAGATATCTCTGACCAGTTTATCAGATTTCAGGGAAAAATTTCCGGTTGCAAAGGATGCTGACAAATTTGCTATAGATATTTAAAATTTCTCAATATTCATGATAATAAAATGGTTACGAAGTATTTCACGGATTGAATCACCGCTTAAATGGTCCATCGTTTAATTTCTTGAATAAAGACTATCTTTTATTTACCTTATGTTGCATGACAGGATTCATATATCCTTCATTGTACACATACTTTAATTCGTACAACAAATAAACAATTTACACCTGGCCATAATGATTTTTGTGCAGGTAAACTCATTAATTTGTTCTGCTTATACTAATAAATATTTATATTTACTTACAAAATCCTATAACCTCCGGATATGGATCAAACTTTCAGTCCCGAACAAAAAGAAAAGCATGCTGGTATAATTCAATTTTCCGGTAGAATTACCACTTTCATTATTTATATGGTTCACAAGAGGATAAATAGTTCTTTTATCCTGATTAACTTCTTCATTTTCATTATCGGGACAACTATTTTAGATTCCTGCCAGAATAACCTGTCCTCTTCAAGCGATTTTATGGTGACGGTTGACAGTATAAGCGTTCCGGATACTGTAATGTCAGGCACAGCCTTCAACATAGAATTTTTTGGGACAATCGGGATGGATAAATGTGTCAGTTTTAAAACATTCAACAGGATTGATCAGGGCAATAATATTACTATTGAAACGTGGGCTACCTATAATGATATGGGCGGACAATGTCCTCCTGCTTTGGTCACTCTGAGCGGCCACATTGTGAATATGACGATTTCTGTTCCCGGTAATTACCTGATTATTATAAAAGAACCTTACAGCTATTCAATTATAAAGAAATTGACTGTTAATTAAGAAATTCTGACTTGCTTATAATTACTCCCCGATTAATTTTTGAAGGCTCCTGAAGTACCAGCCTTATTTTTTTTGACATTTGATAATAGGATATTTATTCTTTCTATCTTTATTTTTTCAGATAGCCTGAATTTGCTTTTATAATGATCATTTCTACGAATATGAAGAAAATTTCGAACCTGATCCGGCTGATGGCAATGATTGCCATTTTTATTTTTAATTATGCAGTGTTTATACAGGCACAATCAAAAAATTCCAAATCATATGAAAAGCCTTCAAATGGCGAAAGTTCAAAAAATTTAAAGCAAAATAAACCTGACCTTCAGGCTGACAAGGAAGATATGACAAAGGCGAAAGCTGCCATCACTGAAATACTTAATGATAACATTGAAATTTATGATAAGGTCAACCAGTTGACTGAAATTCCTAAAGAGATCACGGTTCTTGATGACAGAATCGAATTCAGATTTAACATCAGAATGCTGTGTTTTATTTCTCAGACCTGCCGGGAGACAGTATACCTGACCCGTATTATGATAAAACGAGAATTGTTTTGGAATTGAAAAATTTTAATTTCCTTGCAAGCGGCTGGGCAGCACGAAATATGAAACGACTTGACGAACTCTGGTCTCACCTTATTTACATCCAAGGACAGTTTCAAATGAAGCAATATAGCTCTCTGCTTGAACTTTTTAAACCGATTGCAGAAAAATACTGTTCTTTAAAAGTTAAACCTGCTGTTTCGGAAGAACAGCGAAAGTATATTGTTCAGGCAAACTTATTTAATGAGAAGAAACTATTTGATAAAGCAATCGAGGTTTATAAGGAAGCAAGTTGAATCTTGTTGCATGTTTTCAGAAAGAAAATGAAATTAAATCAATGACAGTTGATTCTTTAAATAATATCCTACATATTGCCACTCAGGATGCTATATATGCTCTTCAAAACAACAATTTAGTGTATGTAACCAGTGATTTTGGCGGAGGTATTATAAAATATTTCAACAGAGGGATTGTAATATTTAATCCTGAAACTTGTGATATTTTAAGAATAGTTAACATTGACAAATCAATTATATTTTAAAATATTTTCTGCTGGTATGCGGGGTGACTGTATCCTGTATATATGCAAAAAATTCATATAAAATATTCAAATTGAATTCCCAACTTAAAAATTCTACTATGGAAAAAAACAATCGACGTGAATTCCTGAAAAAAAGTATCCTTGGGATTTCAGGAGCAGCTTTATTGCCAATTAATCTGAGAATAGGATCAGACAGAATTATTCCTGAAAATGGTCAACCTGAATTGCCCCGCCGTATTTTAGGAAAAACAGGTATTAATACCCCGCTGATAAGCATGGGCACAAGTGATGCAACAGCATCAGGGTTTGTAAGAGCGGCTTATGAAGCTGGAGTCAAACTGTTTTTTTCTGCAACATATTACGGCGAAGGAAATAATGAGAAGCTTGTTGGTGAAGGTTTAAAAGGTCTTCCACGCGATTCTTTTGTAGTTGGAACAGCTGTGCCGCCTGATGGCCTTGATATGCGTACAGGAAAATTTTTAAACGGGTTTGATCCCCAGGCTTATATCAGTAAAGCTGAGAAAAGTCTGAAACGTTTTGGTCTTGATTATGTTGATATTTTCCTTTTCCCTTTTGCCGGTAAAAGAGACATGGTACTGAATGAAGGTGTCCTTAAAGCAATGGAACAGCTGAAAAAGCAGGGAAAGACCAGGTTCCTTGGCATTGCTTCTCACAGTGATACTGAAGAAGCTCTTCAGGCAGCATCTGATTCCGGAGTATACGAGATAGCTATGGTTGCCTATAATTATAAAACGCTTAACAAAGAATCATTTAATTCTTCAATTGATAAAGCGGTTAAAGCAGGAATGGGGGTTGTTGCAATGAAGACTACAGCAGGTGCATTTCGCGAGAAATCGGGCCCGCCTCTTAACACAGATGCGGCTTTAAAATGGGTCCTTCAAAACGAAAATATTTCTTCTGTGGTATCAGGAATGTCTTCGCTGGAAGAATTGCAAAAAAACCTGTCTATGATCAGGAATCTTAAATTGTCAGAGCAGGAATTGAAAGACCTTAACCTTGCAAGCCTGAATTCAAAAACAGGACTTTATTGTCATCAGTGTAAAAAATGCATCCCGCAATGTCCTCATCATCTTGATATACCTGATATTATGCGTAGTTATATGTATGCTTACGGATATAAAAATACAGTCCAGGCATGGCATACACTGGCAGGAGTTGACATTTCAGGCAATCCATGTGAAAAATGCAATACTTGCAATGTCAACTGCAGCGCCGGATTTGATATTAGGAAAAAAATTCTGGATATTTCCCGTTTGAAGGATGTGCCGTCGGATTTTCTCAAAGCATGATTTTTTATTCCAATTGTTAATAATTCTTAAAGAACACTCACCGCTGTTTGACATGAACTTTTATACCCTACCTTTGTTGACAATTTTGTCAAACATTGTTGTCAAAGATGCCGATCAAAGATTGTCATACAGAAAAACTAATCATCGATACAGCGATGAGAGTTTTTTTTACAGAGGGAAGAGTTTATGCAACAACACAGGATATTGCAGATGAGGCAGGTGTTAACAGAACCCTGATAAATTACTACTTCAGATCAAAAAAAGCGCTGTTTACTACTGTTATCAAAACCGCCAGGAAAGAATTTAAGGGTAATTCAGATTTTATCCTGTCATCGGATTTGCCATTCAGGGAAAAGACAGAGAGTTTCATTGATGATTTTCTTAATAACCTGATCAAGTATCCCTATCTGGAATCACTTATTACTGTTGATATAATTCAGCACAGGCTGAAAAAAAGCACATCTCCTAAATTCAATGAAAAAAGTCCTGCTCCGTTAAAGCAATATCTTAAGGAAATTGAAATTGAGATGGAAGAGGGGAGAATTCCAAAAAGTACTCCTGTTCATTTTATGATAAATATGTTCTCACTTATGATTTATCCTTTAATTATGAAGCCAGTGCAGATGAATCTTTTAGATCTTACTGAAACAGAATATAATAAGATTTTGAAGCAGCGCAAACTGGTAATTATGGACACTTTATTCCCTGACAGGAGCTTAAAATAATATCAATTGATACGCAAATAAATTAATACAAATAATGAAATGAGAACTGCTTTTTTAAAGATATGTGTTATGGCAATAGTTTTTGTCGCATGCAGTCATGAAAAACAAACTACTTCTGATAGTAAAATAGTCAAGGACTATTCGGTACTTACAATGGTTCCTAAGTCTGTTACCATTCATCAGGTTTTTCCGGCCACGATCCAGGGAGAGCGTGTGATAGAAATCCGGCCTATGATAAGCGGCTATTTACAGGAGATTTATGTAAACGAAGGCGATCATGTAAAAAAAGGTCAGCTTCTTTTTAAGATAAACAATCCTCAATATGAGCAGGAGGTACTGACAGCCAAGGCGAGTATAAACAGCGCTGTTGCTGAGGTTAACTCTGCCCAGATGGAAATTGACAAGGTCAAGCCGCTAGTGGAGAAACAGATAGTCAGTGATTTCCGGTTAAAATCTGCAGAACTTACACTACAGACAAAAGAAGCCGCTCTTGAACAGGCCAAAGTTGCACTCGCAAATGCTCAAACAAACCTGGGTTACACCATTCTCAGGAGCCCTCAGGACGGTATCATAGGAACAATTCCCTATAAGACAGGAGCGCTGGTGGGAAGTAATAGTGCAGAGGCTTTGACCACACTATCGGATATAAGTGAGGTATTTGCATATTTTTCGTGGAATGAAAAACAGCTTCTCGATCTGCTTTCTGATTCACCGGGGGTCACAATTGAAGAAAAGATGAAAAACATTCCACCTGCAACTCTTATCCTCTCAAACTCAGCTAAATACCCATTGAAAGGCAGAGTTGAGATGGCCAGTGGATTAATTTCGACAGAAACAGGCTCCGCAACTTTTAAAGCTATTTTTCCAAATCCTGAAGGACTGATCAGAAGCGGCTCCAGTGCCACTGTCAGTATTCCTGAGGTAAAAGACAGCATTTTAATAGTACCTCAGAGTGCAACATATGAATTGCAGGATAAACGGTTTATATATACCGTAGGTCAGGATAATAAAGTGACTGCGGTGCCTATTATTGCCTCTTCAAGTGATGGCGGGCATTATTTCTTTGTGACTGAAGGGCTGAAAGCCGGAGACCGTGTTGTACTGGAGGGCGTCAGTTCACTCAGAGACGGAATGACAATAATTCCAAAAGAAGCAAATGCCGTAAGTTACTACGGCAGAATTAACTAGTCGATTTCATAGCAAAAGCAAAGAGATGTTTAAAAGATTTATAGAACGCCCTGTTCTTAGTACGGTGATTTCAATCATTATTGTAATGATTGGAATACTTGGTCTTATAAAACTGCCAATTTTACAATACCCCGACATAGCTCCTCCGACAGTTCGCGTTTCAGCTAATTATGCAGGAGCAAATGCAGAAGTTGTTCTGAATAGCGTCATTATTCCTCTTGAAGAGCAGATAAACGGAGTAGAGGGAATGACCTATATGACTTCAAGCGCCACTAATGACGGGAATGGATCAATTAGTGTTTATTTTAAAGTCGGCGCAGATCCAAATATGGCTGCAGTGGATGTACAGAACCGGGTAGCCTCAGCTTCCGGTATACTGCCTGCAGAGGTAACCCGTGCCGGTGTCTCTGTCAGAAAACAGCAAAACGGGATGTTGCTGATATCTGCCCTCTACAGTGATAATCCGGCTTATGACCAGATCTTCCTGCAGAATTATGCTGAAATAAACCTTATACCAAAATTACAGCGTGTCAATGGTGTCGGAAGCGCAGGGGCATTCGGTTCTATGACCTATTCAATGCGTATCTGGTTAAAACCCGATATCATGTCGGTATACGGGCTTGTTCCTGCAGATGTAATATCAGCATTAAACGACCAGAGCATTGAAGCAGCACCAGGTAAATTCGGGGAACAGGGCAACCAGAGCTTTCAGTATGTGATACGTTACACCGGTAAGCTAAAGACTAAAGAAGAGTTTGAAAACGTGATTATTAAATCTCAGGATAATGGACAGTTCCTGCGATTGAAAGATGTTGCCAGGGTAGAATTGGGTGCTTTGAATTATAACAGCGACGTACTGGTAAATGGCAAGCCCGCGACTAATGTTGCCATAAGCCAGACACCGGGCTCAAATGCCAGGGATGTGATCAGGGAATCGTTAAAAGTGCTTGATGAGGCTTCAAAAACTTTCCCGGCAGGAGTGCATTATACGAATATGGTTAATGCCAATAAGTTTCTTGATGCTTCTATTGAGAAGATTATCAGGACACTTATGGAAGCTTTTATCCTTGTATTCCTCGTCGTATATCTTTTCCTTCAGGATTTCCGTTCCACTCTTATTCCTGCTATCTCTGTACCGGTCGCAATAATCGGAACTTTCTTCTTTTTATACCTGTTTAACTTTAGTTTAAACCTTCTTACACTTTTCGCCATGCTGCTCGCAATTGGTATTGTGGTTGACGATGCCATTGTTGTAGTGGAAGCGGTTCATGCCAAGCTTGATCAGGGATATACTTCTGCGCGAAAAGCATCAATAGATGCGATGAGTGAAATATCTGTGGCAATTATTTCCATCACTCTCGTAATGGCTTCAGTATTCATCCCTGTAACATTTATTTCAGGATCTTCAGGTGTCTTTTTTAAACAGTTTGGAGTTACCCTTGCAATTGCAATTATGATATCTGCTGTCAATGCCCTGACGCTTAGTCCGGCACTTGCTGCAATATTTCTGAAACCTAAAAGTAAAGAGGAAAAAAAACAAGGGGGGCTTAAGCAATTTTATACTCTGTTTAATACCGGCTTCAATGCAACCAGGAATAAGTACATTCAGTACGTGACATTTTTATCCGCGAAAAAATGGATGGTTATTGGTGGAGTTGTGATTTTCAGCATAGGGCTTTTTGTGCTTATGAAAATAACACCCTCGGGTTTTGTGCCTGAGGAAGATATGGGTACAATTTTTGTAAATATAAGCCTGCCTCCGGCATCTTCACTGGAGCGCACGACAATTATCGCAAATAAAGTGGATAGTATTGCCCGTACCATACCACAGGTAAACAATGTGTTACGTATGTCAGGGCAGAGCATGATAGCAGGAGCAGGGAGCTCATACGCAATGGTAATACTAGAACTGAAGAATTGGAATGAAAGGAAAGGAGTCAGTAATAAGGATGTTATTGAGTCGATTATAAAAAAGACATCTGCGATCAGGGATGCCATTATTATGCCGTTCTCATTACCTACAATAAATGGATTCGGAATGAACAGCGGATTCTCATTTGAATTACAGGACAAAGGAGGTCATACTATTGCACAATTTTATAAAGTGGCCCAGGAATTTCTGGCTGCTTTAAATAAACGTCCTGAAATTCAATTCGCAACAACGACTTTCAATCCTAATTTTCCGCAATACCTGCTGAGCGTAAATGTACCAAAGATTAAAGAAGCAGGTATAAACGTGAGTGATGTAATGAATGCCCTGCAAGGTTACATAGGAGGAATATATGTTGATAATTTTAATCAATTCGGGAAACAGTATCGTATTATGGTTCAGGCTGATGCAGCCTACCGGGCGAATGAGGAAGAATTAAACAAAGTTTATGTCCGTACCGGAACAAATAAAATGGCTCCAATAACTGAATTTATTACGCTTACAAAAACCTTCGGACCTGAAAGCATATCAAGGTTTAACCTGTTTACTTCAATGTCTGTCAATGGGTCTCCTAAAAAAGGGGTTGGATCGGGAGAGGCATTGATTGCTATAAAGCAAGTGGCTGCACAATCCCTTCCTCCTGGCTATGGTTATGAATTTTCTGGTGTCAGCCGCGAAGAACAAAACAGCGGTTCCCAGGCTATATATATTTTTATTTTGAGTCTCCTCTTTGTCTATTTTCTATTAAGTGCACTCTATGAAAGTTACCTTCTGCCATTCGCTGTACTTCTTTCACTGCCGGTTGGACTGACCGGAACTTTCGTTTTTGCAAAGATTTTTGGAATAGACAATAATATTTATATGCAGATTTCACTTATAATGCTTATAGGTCTTCTCGCCAAAAACGCTATCCTTATTGTAGAATTTGCATCGACGCGAAGAGAACATGGAATGTCGATAGTTAAAGCTGCCACAGAAGGTGCAAAAGCCCGTTTAAGACCGATCTTAATGACATCGCTGGCATTTATCTTTGGTATTATGCCTTTAATGTTTGCATCGGGTGCAGGGGCATATGGAAACAGATCAATAGGTACATCAGCAGTTGGCGGTATGCTTTTCGGTACTTTATTTGGAGTCCTGGTGATCCCGGTTCTGTTCATAATTTTCCAGACTTTGCAGGAGAAAGCGAGCGGGAAAAAAGACTCCTCTGATGATTCAAACAATGAATTAATTACTGCACAAAATTGATTATTATGTCTTTACAAAATATTATCAAGTCTAAAGTTTCTTTTACCTGTTTATTGGTTCTGATAGTTTTTCTGAGTTCCTGCAAGATTCTTCAGCCTTATAAACGACCTGATGTCGTATCGGAAGAAAAGCTTTTCAGAGACCTTGCAGTAAATGACAGTACAAATATCGCTGACGTGCCATGGAAGAGTCTCTTCACTGACAAGTTATTACAAAATCTTATTGAAGAAGCAATCGACAATAACCCGGATCTTCAGATAGCTGTTGCACGGATAAAAAAAGCGGAAGCCAGTTTTAAACAAAGCAAAGCCGCTCAATACCCATCATTAAATGCATATGGAAATGCTTCATTTCAAAATAATGATGTCATGGTTGCCGGAGTACCGTCAATATATCAGCTTACGGCCACAGCAGGCTGGGAAGCAGATTTTTGGGGAAGATTAAGAAGTGCTAAACGCGCTAATCTTGCTTTGCTTCTTGAAAGCGAAGCCTACAAGAGGGCAGTTCAGACCCAGCTTATCGCGAATGTAGCTATAGGTTACTATACATTAATGGCTTTTGATGCAAAGCTCCAGGTTACTGAGAAGACAATAGAAAACCGGAATTCAGATGTCGAAACCATTAGGCTGATGAAAGAAAACGATCTGGTAACCGGAGCCGAACTGGTTCAGAGTCAGGCTAACCTCTATTCTGCAAAAGTTACAATCCCGGAAATCAAACAAAGCATTTATGAAACTGAAAATGCTCTTAGCATATTGCTGGGACGAGCTCCCGGCCCGATAGTCAGAAGCTCACTCTCAGAACAGAAAATTTCTGAGAATCTGAAAACAGGCATACCTGCTCAATTGCTTGCCAATCGCCCTGATGTCCAGGAAGCCGAATATCAGTTCAGGTACAGCTTTGAGATGACAAATGTTGCCAGGAAATATTTCTATCCTACGCTGACTATTTCTGCGACAGGCGGTATGACTTCAGCCACCTTATCCCAGTTGTTCAATGCCTCTTCGGTATTCTGGAATATTGTCGGGGGATTGACTCAGCCAATCTTTAACCAGGGTCAGAACAGGCAGCGTTTGCGTATTGCACAGGCCAACCAGGAAGAATATCTTATTGCCTTTAAACAGACACTCCTGAATGCATGTCATGAAGTAGCTAATGCTATGCACGCATATCAGACTGCAACTGAAGAAATTGCATTAAGAACAACCCAGATAGAGTATCTTGAAAAATCTGTCGATTATACGATAGAACTTCTTAAATACACATCATCTACCAATTATACCGATGTTTTAACGATGCAAGTTAATCTTCTCTCGGCCCAGCTCAATAGCATCGATGATAAACTATTTCAGTTACAGGCTGTGGTTTCATTGTACAGGAGTCTGGGTGGCGGCTGGAAAGAATAATGTTAAAGATAAACTTTTGATTAGCCAGAACGACCCTAAAGATAAATGTTTCAAAAATAACAACCTTCTTCCTCAGACAGGGTCAGAATTTATATCATACCTGTCGAAGTAGTACGCTTTTTAAAACTGAATAATATCTTCTAGGTTCATGAAAATCATATTGTTATATATTTCATTCGGTATTTTCTTCGTAAATTTGTCAGGAATTATCTATTTATTCACCCTCACTAAAACCTATTGAACTATGAGAACAAAAATGAAACTTGTTTTTCTGACAACGATTTTTATTTCATTGGTGATTTTATCAGGCTGCAAAAGTAAAACCAAAACTGAAGGTGCGGAAAATAAGATTATGACTCACGAGCAAATTGTGCAAAGAGGCGACTATCTGGTTATCAGGCTAAAGTGCCATTGCCAGAGATTGATAAAAATGTTCTGCAAAAAGGATGGTTGCTTTTCACAGCCGATTTGACTGCTGGTGCAGGCTCGTGGGGAGTATCTTTTGCAGCTAATCTTACACCAGATCAGACAGGTATAGGCAACTGGCCTGAAGAAAACTTTATCAAGGCAGTGAAAGAGGGAAAATTTAAGGGAATAGAAGGCGCCCGGTCATTATTACCGCCCATGCCGTGGCAGAATTTTGAAAAAGTACCAGTGGATGATATAAAAGCTATCTATGCTTATCTTATGAGTATTAAGCCAGTAGTTAATGTCGTACCTAATGCTGTTGCACCGGCGGATATAAAATAATTTATAGGGCTGCTTTGAGCGCCCTTTTTTTAATAAAATCTTTAGAAAAATTCCAGGGAATGACATCTGCCAAATGTAATTAATCAATCGGTTGCGGTTACAAAATAAATATATTTAATTTGGCAAAATATAAATTGATTTAATTTAATATGAAGAATATATTTCCCCTGATATTGTTTTTATTTCTTTTGGGTTGCTCTCAGGAAAAAAATGAAAAGAGTAAACTTTACAGAGCAGGCTTTAAAATAGTCAGAACAGTCGACAGTTCAAGAATTTACAAGCAGGGAACTAAACCATCTGACTTACTGCATTTCAGACCTGTTGACCTGGATATCTGGTATCCGGCAAAAATCAATGAAAAGGACTCTGCCCTTGTATACCGTAAAATTCTGAGCCTTCTTGAAAAAAGGGCAAATTATTATACAGCCTCCGATAAATGGAACGGCGTGACGGCACAAATAGCTCAATCCTTTTGTGATGGTTTTAAATGCTCCGATACATTACACTTGTTGAATTATAAAACCAGGAGTTTCAAAAATGCGCAACCTGTTGACTTGAAATTTCCTTTGGTCATTTATTTATGTGCTTACAATGGAATGAGCTATGAAAATTTTTCCCTCTTTGAAGAATTGTCAGCTAAAGGGTTTGTTGTAGTTTCAGTCAGTTCGGTCGGGCGTTATCCTGGTGATATGACAATGAAAGAAGAGGACCTGCTTGAACAGGTGAACGATGCACTTACTGCAATAAAGACTTTAAAGACACAACCGGATATTGACTTTTCTCAAATCGGAATAATTGGTTATAGCTGGGGAGGGGTAGCAGGCGCAGTGCTTGCTGGTATTGTCCGCCATGTATCTTGCCTGGTATTGCTCGATGGTTCAGAATTTCATCGTTATGGAGAATCAAAGGAAGAAGATTCCGATTTTAATGGCATAAGTAATAGTTCTGAATTTGGCAACCTGAAAATTTCAGTGCCATACCTGCGATTGGAAAGCTCACCTGAGGCCGCTTCAGGCAATGCAGATTCAATATATAACTTTTCCGAAAAACTTTCAGGAGTAAAGCTGATATTCAATATTGATTCGGCACGGCATGAAGATTTTAGTTGTTTATCTGCTGTTGTCAGAGAATAAGGTAATTGAATACAATTATATTTACAGAACTGTTTTAAGATTGACTATACCTTTTCTGGAAGATCACCTGAAAAACCGAAATTTATTTTCTCAGGCCATTGAACAGGAAAGAAATAAGATTGTGAAAAGGGATTAAAATTTTGAATAATCCAGGCATTTAATGGCAGTCTTTTGAATCTGATCTTATAAAAATTTGAATTTATTTAAACAATTATCAAAAGCGATTGTTTTTAAAATATGTTTAAAGACATGAGCATTTTTTAAATAATTAACACGAAATTGCGGCACTTTTAATTTAATGATGGGAAAATACAGAAAAATTATTTCTTACCTGTTTCTTTTGGTTTTTCTATTACCCTCACTGGTAAGGATTGAACACCATCACAAAGATTCTGCTGCTGAAAACAGGAGTGAAAAGTCATATCCGGTTTTAAAAAGAAATTGCACAATATGCAATTTTGAATATTCTTTTTTTCTGACAAGCATTGAAAATATTGATTTACCAGATGAAAATCCATTAGATCGCTATTGTAACTGGTACAATTCAATTTATAATAATAATCTTGCTCAATATTCTTTTTTATTACGTGCACCACCTGAGGAACAAATTTATTATTCAGCTTCATAATACTGAAATTTAATAATTTGTTGCATATTAAAAGTAATAAAAATGAAAAATGCATTATTCATTTGCCTGTTCATATTCATATCTCATAATCTTTTAGCCCAGCTATACTTAAAGGAAGAATTACGGATAAGGTGACTGGAGAATCGGTGCCGGGGGCCACAATCTATATACCTGACCTTAAAGTTGGGGCCATTGCAGATACCGGTGGATATTATATTCTGCCAGATCTTCCTAAATAAAAGACATTATAGAGATAAGTTTTTTAGGATA
>CAVVGP010000221.1:0-18628 GCA_963747625.1 uncultured Bacteroidales bacterium
GGGTATTGTTAAAACATTTACATAAACACAATAAATAACAAATATTTTATGCAAACATATGCGTTTTTAGGGGGTAATTCAAATTATTTATGCTTTTTTTGACTCATACCCTATTTTTAATAGGGCATATATATAATATTTATTTGTTTTTATCATCAACTATCCATATTTAAAGATACAGGCTGGACAGATACAATATTTCTAAAATAATATGCAAAGGGGAAAATGAGGATGGAGATATGCTTTTATAGCATCTCCTTCAAATGTTAAAGGAAATTTTTATCCAGAAATTCCTGAAATCTGGCCTTATATTGTTCACTAACAGGAATATATTCTTTTCCGAATACGATCCTGCTTCGTTCTATTGTATCTATTTTTTCAAGGTTGACAATAAAAGAACGGTGCACCCTCATAAATTTATTTTCAGGAAGCTTGGATTCAAGAAGTTTAAGTGAAGTAAGGGAAAGAACAGGTTTGACCGAATTCTGGGTATATACTTTCACATAATCCTTAAGCCCTTCAATATAAAGAATATCATTAAAATTTATCCTTTTGATCTTATAATCTGATTTGAGAAAAAGAAATTCGTTGTTAACATCCACTCTGGCAGGAGTATTTTGTTCAAGCCGCAATAATTTCTGGACTTTATGTACAGCAATTAAAAACTCCTCGTAGCTGAACGGCTTTAATAAATAGTCCACTATCTCGAGTTTGTAACCTTCAAGAGCATATTTTTCAAAAGCGGTAGTAAAAATAATTTTCGGCCCTTTTTCCATAAGCCTGGTAAATTCAATCCCTGAAAGATCAGGCATCTGAATGTCAACAAAAATAAGATCGACCCTGGCGTCTGCCAGAAAGTCGGCAGCATCGAGCGGATTATCGAATTTCCCTATAAGCTTTAATCCGGGTGTTTTTTCGATATAACCTGTAACAAGCTGTAGTGCAAGCGGTTCATCATCTATGGCGACAGTTGTTATCATTAAGCAAGGTTAATCTGAAGAAGAACTTCAAATGCTGTATCCGATTTATTAATCTTTATTTCATGTTTGCCAGGGAACAGCAGGTTAAGTCGCTTACTCACATTTTCCAATCCTATTCCTGAATGGTCTGATTCATTCTCTTCCCTGTTTTTCACAATACTGTTAGCGCATCTGAATAATATTGATTCTTTTGTTGTGGTCATACTTATATCAATAAACGATTTTTCGCGGTAACTGATGCCATGCTTAAAGGCATTTTCTATAAATGGAATAAAGATTAATGGCGGAATATTAATATCATCATAATTTTCAGGGAATGAAATTTTAAGACTGATCTTATTACTCATCCTGAGCTTCATAAGATCGATGTAGTTATTCATAAAATCAATTTCATTGCTCAGCAATGTATTCCCATGTTCCGAATCGTATAACAAATATCTCATTAATTTTGAAAGCCTTAACACTGCTTTTTGAGAATCCTCAGCGTTTATGCTTATCAATGAATAAATATTATTAAGAGTGTTAAAGAAAAAATGAGGACTTATCTGGTTTTTCAGGAATGCCAGTTCGGAATTCAGTTTTTCCTTTTCAAGCTCTTTCTGCAGCTTTTCCGTCAATGAATGACGTTCAAGAACTCTCATCCCCAAAGAGAAAAAGATAAGAAACAAAGCAGTACCGGCATAATTAAAGAGATGTATCTCACGAAATGGCGGCCTGCCAAAAAACGCATCAGGCTTCGGGGGGCCTGCCTGATTCCCGACATCCCTCATGTTCCTGGCGTCCTCGGTACGATCCGGACCTGCTACATATCTGAAAACCAGCTCATTTGACCTATCGGAGATAAAATACATTAACGCCAGCATGATAATAACTGATAAATAATATCTGTATTTCGGGCTCCTGAAAAAGAATTTTGGAACCAGGATAAGGTAATTTATGTAAAAAATTATACCACTGATTATTGTATTTATATAATAAAGCCAGATAAAATCCTCACCAACTTTCCATCTCTTGATAAAATACACAGGTAACCCCAGAAGAATTAACCAGGCAAGAAGGTGAAGAAATACCCGGATTTTATTACCCGTGAAAAAGTTTTTCATGAAGTTAAAAGTATAACAAATTAAAATGCATTCGTATTAAAATCTTCAGATTTCAACAAATTACTATTAACTGTTCCCTGATCAATGTTCTCTCTCTTTCACTCATACCTGAGAGCATCTATAGGATTAAGGTTAGCAGCTTTTCGTGCAGGATACCATCCGAAAAAAACACCAATGACAAAACAGACGAAGAAAGCAAGTACTACAGATTGTGTTTTTACAATTGCCTGGCTTGACATTAAGGATCCTGCCAGCCTGGCAAGAAGATATCCGATAAATACTCCCAAAACGCCTCCCAGAATGCTAAGTATAATACTCTCTGCAAGAAATTGTTTCATGATATCCTTGCCCCGTCCTCCAATCGACATGCGTAATCCTATTTCGCGGGTGCGCTCAGTTACCGAGACAAACATTATATTCATTATTCCTATTCCACCTACAAGTAACGAAATACCTGCAATGGCACCGAGGAGATATGTCATAATATTTGTTATCGATGTAACGGTGTTAAGAAGCTCTGACTGAGACATTACCCTGAAATCATCATCAGCAGATTCTTTTAACTTATGTACTCTCCTAAGAACTTCTTGGACTTGTGCTTTAGCAACAGGACTCTTTTCCTCACTTACGGCAGATGCAAAAATTCCATTGATATAGTCAATCGCTGCCAGTCTTCTCTGGACTGTTGTATATGGAGCAAGAATCATATCATCCTGATCCTGTCCCATTCCGCTTTCGCCTTTATCTTTCAAAACTCCGATGACCTTAAAAGGAAGATTTTTGATACGGATTGAAAGACCAACAGGATCGGAGCCGGCACCAAACAAGTTAGTCACGACAGTTTTTCCAAGTATGCATACCTTTGACAGGTCTTTAACCTCAGTCGCATTAAAAGACCTCCCTGACAGGATCTCTAACTTTCTAATTCCCATGTATTCCTCACTGACACCGTATATTGTTGTCTGGGTATTCTGATTGCTGTATATAACCTGACCTGACGCCGTAATCTCAGGGGAGACTGCAGAAAGAGCAGAAGCTTCATTCCTAAGGGCCAGAACATCAGTGTACTTAAGAACCATTGAACTTGAAGCTCCCAGGCTTACACCACCCCGCCTCTGAAAATTGGGCATGACCATCACCATATTTGTTCCCATTGAGGATATTTGTTTTCTTATTTTCTGTTTTGAACCCTCTCCGATTGCAAGCATGGCTATCACAGAAGCTACGCCTATTATTATTCCGAGCATTGTCAGAAAAGCCCTCAGCTTATTTCTGATCAAAGCTCTTAAGGCGATTCTGAATAAATTTGAATAGTTCATTTTTTCGAGATTTAATTTATTAGTCGAATTCCTCAATTACCTCCACAGGCAATGTTTCCAGGATTTCCCTGGCATTGAGTCGTTCACTGACATTACTTTCACGCTGGATTTTCCCATCACGAAAGATTACATTCCGGGTTGCAAACCTTGCTATATCAATTTCGTGTGTTACATATACTATTGTTCTTCCCTTTTCATTCAACTCCTGGAATAAATCCATTATTTCAAATGAAGTCCTGGTATCAAGGTTGCCTGTCGGCTCATCGGCAAGAATCAGGACCGGATCATTGACCAGCGATCGTGCTATTGCAACCCTCTGTTGCTGGCCACCTGATAACTGGTTGGGCATATGATGCATACGGTCAGCAAGCCCGACTGCTTCAAGTGCACGGAGAGCCGACTCTTTACGTTCCTTCGATCGTACCTGGGAATTATAAAAAAGAGGAAGCTCCACATTCTCAAGGGCTGTTGTCCTGGCCAACAGGTTATATGCCTGAAATACAAATCCCAGTTTTTTATTCCGGAATTTCGCAAGTGCATCATTATTCATCGAATTGACATTAATCCCGTCAAGCAGATAATCGCCGAAACTTGGTTTATCAAGACACCCGAGGATATTAAGCATAGTCGATTTCCCCGACCCGCTGGCACCCATTATGGCAACAAATTCTCCCTCATGAATTTTAAGATCCACTCCTCGCAAAGCATGAACCGTGACCTCCCCTACATGATAATCCTTCCTCAGGTTTCTGATTTCTATAATTGTATTATTCATGATACTGGTTATTTTATAATTCAATCTTCTTCCATTCAATTTTAGAATGGGAATGGACCGCGAGGACCATTATCTGTCTTTTTTGCTGTTGCCTGAGCATCACTTGCATCTGATGAGAAAACTACATCGTCCCCCTCTTTCAGACCCGAAAGTATCTCAACATTGGTTCCGTTATCGATGCCAATCTTTACCATAACCGGACGAATACCCATTTTTTCATCTTTTACCCAGACTGTCTTGATTTTTGGATCTGGATTAGCCATTCCAGGAGCCATTCCGACAGGAGGCATTCCCTGCATTGTATTCCCTGCTGTCATATTAGCAGATCCGGCAGGCATATTCTGAGTCATTCCCACTGGACCTGAAGGAGCTCCTGCAGGCATCTTCGGCATTGAACCGCTGGCCTTCATTTTTGCAAACATTTTCATCAAATAAGCCTGATCCGGAGTAAAACGTATTGCTTTCCCGGAAAGCAATAAAGTATTAGTTTTCTCTTCCACATAAATAATGGCACTTGCTGTCATACCCGGCATAAGTTTTTTATCAGGGTTTGGAGCATTCAGTATTACCACATAAGTCACAACATTATTGGTTGTCACCGGTTGTAGCCTGACCTGAGAAACAGTACCTTCAAATTTAAGATCAGGATATGCATCAACTGTAAACTCAACACGTTGTCCGTCTTTAACTTTTCCGATATCAGCCTCATCAACACTTGTCTGAACTTCCATCTGGGTCAGATCGTTTACAATGGTAAAAAGAGTCGGCGTGCTGAAACTGGCAGCTACTGTCTGACCTTCCTCAATAGCCCTGTTCAGGACAACTCCGTCGATTGGCGAGGTTATAGTAGCATAGTCAAGGTTAACCTTTGCCCTGTCGAGTGCAGATTTTGAATTGGAAAGGTTAGCTTTTGCATTTTCAAAATTATATAATGCCTGGTCATAATCGGTCTGGGCAATAAGCTTCTTATCGTAAAGAACTTTTAACCGGTTATAAGTCGACTCTTCAAAATGCAATTGCGACTGAGCCTGGTCTACTGCTGACTGGCACTGGTCGAGTTGCGTCCTTAGTGGTGTCTCATCGAGCTTTGCCAGTAGCTGTCCCTGTTTCACATTATCATTAAAATCAACATATATATGTAAAATAATACCCGAAACCTGGGTACCTACATTTACTGTTTTAATAGCCTCTATCGTTCCTGTAGCAGTTACTGTATTGCTGATATTGCCTTTCTCAACTTTAACAGTAGCAAAGGCAATTTCAGCCTCCTTTTTTGAAAAAGGCTTAAGTGCCAGCAGTGCAGCAATCGCAATTACTGAAACTCCTGCAATAATAATTAACGTTTTCTTTTTCATTATCTTATCTATTTACTTTTGTCTTTTAACTTTTATCTATTGTCTTTTACAGCGATAAAGGAATTCCCATATAAAAATCCATAATCTTATAACTGACTATTAAATTGTATTTAGATTGCAGCAGATCGCTTTCTGCTACAATAAGGTTTGTTTTTGAAACAAGATAATCGACTGAATTAATAACTCCCTGCTTGAATTTTTCATCTGACAGTATTGAAGCCTCAAGAGTGGCACTATAATTCTCTTTGCTTGCCTCATATTTGATCTGTGCAGCACTTACATCAACACAAGCTTGTTCAATATCTTTTCTCAATGTGTTTTTTGTGTCGGTTTCAGTCAGTTCGGCATCCTGGTAACCAATTTTCGCCAATGCGATGCTGGTTTTTACCTGTTTTTTCTGGTAAATAGGAATTGAAAGTGAGAATCCCACTGTTGGATACAATTCGTCATTTAACTGACCGGAATAAGAACCACTCATCAGGCTCGAATAACCTGAACTAATTCCTGCACTGGCTGTCAGCGTGGGAAATAAGCCTGCTCTTGCAACCTTCTCATCAAGTTTTGCAATTTCTTTATTGAGTGCGGCATTTTTGATTTGTGGTTTAATCGATAAAGCTAATGCATATACTGCCTTGACATCAGGAACCCTGTTCTGATTTAAAGTTCCTGTAAGATCAGGGTGTGCAATTTGAAAATTATCCTGTACCGGCAACTCCATAAGTTGCTCCAGGGTTACCTTTGCAATTATCAACTGACTCTGGGAATTAGCCAGAGTAAGTTTTTCACTTGCAAGTTGCGACTTAACCTGGGCATAATCTGCCTGAGAGATTACTCTTAGTGTCAATCTTTCTTCGGCATAATTGAGCTGACTGACCGTAGATTCAATTTGCTTCTCACTGTTAGTCACCTGCTCTTCGGCATATAAAATCTGAAGATATGCGTCGAGAATACTAAGGCTGATTGATTCCTTTGTTGTCGCGAGGAAATACTCACCGGCTTCGATGCTGAGATTTGCCTGCTTTATAAGTGCTGAGAGCTTCGAATCATTGAAAACAGTAATTCCTGAATTTACAGAATAACTTGAACCATTACTACCTGTCAGGCCTGATTCTCCCGGTACAACATTTTTATTCCAGTTGAAATTCTGAGAAAACATAGCATTCGCCGAGGGAAGACGTTGTGCTTTAGTCTGATCAGCATTGACCCGATTCTGCTTATTTGTAAGTTCACTTTTTTCTTACCTGAATATTGCTGTTCAATGCATAATCTATGCATTTTTCAAGAGTCCAGATACTGTCCTGTTGAGGAGAGAAGGACATGCCATGACATGTTCCTGCAATTACTCCAAAACTTAATATAAAAATCAACTTTCTCATAAATCTTCCTGAATTTTGGGATAAATGTATTGCGGCTCAGAACTCTGTGAAGACTTAATAGAACACCGTAAGTTTTTACCAACAAGAAGGCGCTTTTTCAGATATATATCACAGCCATTTATGAAGCTGACATACCAGAAACCCATTAACCGGCTTTCATATTATGAGTATATAATGAATAGTGGCACTATAAAGTATTTAAAAGAATCCCAAAATGTGTTTACCTTTGAAACTTGTAAATGAAAAAGACAACTGGAATTTTAATGCTTGAAATAATAAATTCTGTCAGTACTTTAAATAATAATTAACCATGAAAAATATTTCCCGCAGGGATATGGTTCAAATATCCGGAATGTCAGCCGTTGGTTCATTAATGGGGGTATCTGCATTTTCAAGAGCGACAGGAAAAGATAAATCCAGGGGGAACAGGTTCAAAATAATTGTTGCAGGTGCTCACCCTGACGATCCTGAAAGCGGATGCGGCGGAACAATGGCATTATTTTCTGCTGCAGGGCACGAGGTTGTTTCTGCTTATCTCACCCGTGGAGAAGCCGGTATTAATGGAAAGTCGCACGAAGAGGCAGCCAGGATAAGAACAGAAGAAGCTTTGAAAGCATGTAAAATTTTAAACGCCAGGGCAGAGTTTCTCGGACAGATCGATGGAAGTTCTGAAATAACAAAAGAACGCTATACTGAAGTATATAATTTCGTTGCACACGAAAATCCCGACATTGTTTTTACCCATTGGCCGGTAGACAGCCACAGGGATCACAGAATCTGCTCCATTTTATTTTATGACGCATGGCTTAGCCTTGGAAGGAAATTTGATCTTTATTACTTCGAAGTCGAATCGGGAATTCAGACACAAAATTTTTCTCCTACAAATTACGTAAATATAGTTTCTGTTATAGAACAGAAGGGTTCTGCCTGTATGGCACATGCCAGTCAGGACCCCGAGGACTTTTATTTAAGCGTTCACAAAAAAATGGAAAAATTCAGAGGACTGGAATTTAACTGTGAATACGCTGAAGCTTTTGTAAGACATAATCAAAACCCGCAGACACTGATCAGCTGATGATAAAAAAAATCATCTGGCCGCTACTTTAATCATTAACAAATCTGCCTCAAGCCCATCGAGGTAAATAAGGACCCAGGAAAGTGGAATAAAAACATTTCTGCTATAGAAATTCACAGCGTCATCCGTCCCTTTTTCTTCATCAAGATCCAGGATCGAAGGCATAGCTTTGGCCGTATCTTCATAGCCTTTGGTCTGCTTCATCAGATAAATTAGCTCAGTTATAGCCTTGTCGAGCTTCATTCCGGGAATCATCTCACCATTGCCGGCCAGTACTGATGCAGCCACATTTATATTATCTGGTCTTGCCAGATTCCCCGGTTCTTTCTTCCATTGTTCACGAGTCAATCCTTCATGTTTTAATATCAGATCCTGGTAATCATTTGCAATCTTAATAATTTCATCAATTTTCACATTAACCGCTGATTCATTAACATTTATCGGGATTTGGGCAATAGCTTCTTTCACCCTGTTGTAGTCCATTGAAATGCTATAGCTGTCAATTACCGTGTTTTTCGAAACATTTAATGCAAGAAGAGCAGAGAATACGGAATTCAGCGCCAGCAGGAGAAGAACAAAAACGGTATTGTAAATGTTAAAATTCTTGTTCTTCGAGGTAACCCTAAGAAAGACAGGAAGAAATACAATATACGGGAAGGGGAGAGCAATAAGCAGCGCGACACCTGCATCGGGCCAATGCTGTATTTTAAAAAGCATTCCCGTGAATACAACAAAGCATGTGATATATGTTACTATATAAAGCCACTTGTTCTCTCTGTTTCCTTCCGCTTTGTAGTTATTTATCAAAGCAGCAGGAAGGAAAAGCAGGATCAGTATCAACATCCCGGCAGTTATCAAAATTGCTGCCCCGGGCCAATGATTCAATTTCAATATTATCCCTGTGGAAATAATCATTGTTGTAATCAGTCCCAGAAAATATATCTTTTGTTTCATTACTTTATATATTTAATTTATTATTAATGTTTTGCAATCTCATTTAAAACATATGATTCGACGGCCAGAAGATCGTTTTTCATAATTTCCAGGGAATGAAGTCCTGCCATTAAAGATATTTTCCCATAATCCATATTCACTTCGGGCAGAAATATTCCTGCATCAAGCATTTTTTTATAATCCAACATATTTTCTGGAGAAGTTATCCCGTTTAAGTAGTTAAGATATTCAGCCATTGAAGAATTTAGTTCATTACGGGTACTGCAGCCAGGCAATAGAAAAGCCTTCACAGGTCCGGGGTTGAAAGGTTTTGAAAGATCCCTGTGCAATATTTCCTGACCGGTTTCGGTCTGATTTATCTGGCTGACACTTACGGCGGGCTTGCCGGGTTGTCCTTCAGATTCCTGGACCATTTCCTTCTCGATATTGCTGATAATTCTTAGCATTCCGATAGTTTTTAAATGCAGCTGTTCCATCTCATGATAATTTGAAGAGTCTTTATACCTGCTTATCAGAGAACTGTTTTCCCTGAACAGGTAATCATATAATGCTTTCTGCTGATCATAATTAGTATAATAATAAGACTGGTAGGAATGCTGAAGGTTCAATGTAACCATAGCTCCCGGGACAATAATTAAAATAAACCCAATTACCAGGAAAATGAACATGGAACTGATATGACCTTCCTCCTTCCAGGTGAGCTTTGTAAACATTGGGAACGCGATATAGCATAAAAGGACTATCCCGATAATTATAAATATGGTTGCAAGAGGCCAGTGTTGCATCTTAAACAGCATGCCGGCAACAAAGAGTACTGATCCGCCTGCACCCAGAATATAAACATGTCGCTTAGGCTTGTTTTCAGGTTCCGACAACCTGCTAAGAGCAAGAGCCGGTATAAAAAACAAGATCCCGCATAAGGCAGACAATGTCAAAATTGCTCCTGCCAGCGGCCAATGCTGAATCTTAAAAAGAGTCCCCGAAATAAATAGTATCCCTGCAAAAAAAGCAGAGATGAAAAGGAATAGTCTGTTTCTGTTATGAGTTTCTTTCCAAAGTACACTGAGTACTGAAGGAAGAAAAACAAATGCCAGGATTACAGCTCCAATAGTCATCATAATTCCGGCACCCGGCCAATGCTGAATTTTAAACAATGCCGCAAAACCAAACAAGATTGTGCCTGCGACGCCAGTAATTTTCATTGTGTTTTTCATATATCTGTATTTAGTGTCAACTGCATATAGAGTCTCCTCCTGTATCTCTTTAAGCCTCCTGGATCCCATTTTTTGCTTAACGCTATGATATGCTGCTTTAAAGTCTAATCCTTTCTGCATTTCATTTTCCACATCGCAGCATACATGATCAATCAGGTCTTCCAGGAGATGTGAAAAAGTGATCTCCTGTTTGTTTATATCCCGGCTGATCTGGTCAATATTTTGCAGGCTAAGCTCAGGCATTGCTCAATCCGGGTTTAGTGTTAACTATTCTTTGAAGAGATTCGATGAATTCATTCAGTTCTTTAATTTTTTCAATGACGGCTGACTGTCCTTTTGGTGTAAGGCTGTAATAGATACGTATCCTGTTATTGTAGTTTTCAGATGCAGTGACAAGTATTTTCTCGCTTTCGAGTTTATGAAGTATAGGGTAGAGAGCTCCATAAGTAAGTTTTATTTTGCCTTCAGTGAGTTCCTCCACTCTTCGTGTAATTGCATATCCATGCATTGGGCCTTCCTCTTTCAAAAGTTTCAGTACTATTATTTTCAGCGATCCTTTAATTAAGTCTGTAGGTATCATAATATAATATATAAGTTATTTATATATTACAAATATATAATATTATTTATTAAAAGTGCAATTTTTTTTGCGTTTTTTTTGCAGCCAGGGATTGGTGTGTATTGGTCGCAGGCAACGGTTGCATGTGTTCCCTACTACAACAAGATATTTATCATAATAATCATTATTTATATGAATTATACCATGAATATGGTCAGGCATAAATCCTAACGAAATCAAATCAATATACGGATATTGTCTTCCTGACCAGTACCATTGTTATAATGCAATATTCCCATTTCACGATTATGGCCCTTTACAAACACCGTAAAGAAATAGTAACGATTGCTGGTATAATCAAACCCTGCCAATCCTATTAACCTGCGTTTTCTCATGAAAATATTCTGCAAAATATTTTGCACAATTAAAAAATATATCATACTTTTGACCATTAAGTTAAATCACATGGTTAAACTTTATGGTTAAACCAAAAGGCTAAACATGAGTGAACATGAAAAACTGACTGAAGAAAAAATCTTCGAAGCTGCAGAAGTAGTTTTTGAAGAAGAAGGGCTGACAGGTGCAAGAATGCAGACAATAGCTGACCGCGCCGGTATTAATAAAGCCCTGCTTCATTATTATTTCAGGACAAAAGATCATCTTTTTGAAGCTGTCTTTACCAAACTGGCAAAGAAAATGTTTATGAAATTCACTCCTATTTTTGAAAAGGATCTGTCACTTGAAGAAAAAATAAGATTCTTTTTCAGGGAGCATATATCCCTGATGCAGCATAATCCAAAACTGCCAGGCTTCATTTTAAACGAAATAAATCATAATCCGGAGAGGATACAGAAGCTTATCAAAAACATTGAATTTAAAAGCCTCTGGCAAACAATACTTGACCTGCACAAAGACGAACTGCACAAATATAATATAACTGAAGAGACACTGCCTCAGATTATTACAACAATAGCATCTTTAAGTGTTTTCCCTTTTGCTGCAAGAGGAATCCTTGAAGTTGTATTTGAAAATCTGGGCGTCGACTTCGATAAATACATAGAACTGAGAAAACAGTTTGCTGCGGATTTTGTTATTAAGGCCATTACCAGGTGAAAGGTAACGGTTTTGGTTCAAGTCAGCAATTTTAATATTAAAATATAAAACCTGTATAAATGAACAGAAAAGAATTAATATTCCTGGCAGTGCTTATTTTAGGACCAATGACTCTTCAAGGACAGAAGGTACTGACTCTTAAAGAATGTTACGATCAGGCAATGATGGCCACTGCACTTGCGGGTGAAAAATCCGGTTATTCGGATATTTCAAAATTAAATGATGAAAACCTTGTAAAGGGCTGGCTCCCATCCCTCGATGCAAACGGAAGCTATATTTATAATTCTTCGGTCATCGATTTCAGCGGAGTTCTTGGTTCATTGCCGATACCGGGTATTGCCAATGCCATAAAACCTCTTCCGAACGAACAATATAAGGTCACTCTCGATATTAACCAAGTGATATATGACGGAGGTGCAATAAAAAGCGCAAGGGCACTTGAAAAAGTCGACATGAAAGTTAATCAGAAGCAGACTGAAACAGATCTGTATAAGATTCGCAGGAGAGATTAACAATTATTATTTCAACCTGCTGCTGCTTGCCCGGCAGAAAGAGCTTTTAAATACCTATCTTGAAATAATTGATAAAACAAATCTCAGCAATGCAATCAGGCATTGACAATGGGGTTATGATAAAGTCAGATGTTGATGTCCTTACATCCGAAAAAATAAATATTGAACAGCAGCTGACTGAAAATGAGATAAGTAAGATCTCCTTTATTAAAGTTTTGTCAGACCTGACAGGCAAGGATATTGATACTTCAGCAGTATTTATTGTTCCTACCCAGACAATCGGACTCTCAAATGAATTATTGCGACCCGAATTACAGCTCATTCGATCTGAGAAAGGAACAACTTGGTGCCGGCCTGAAGGTAATTGAAAGCAGCAGAATGCCAAAAGCTTTCGGATTTGCCACTCTCGGATACGGCAATCCTCCCGGCAGCAATTTCTTTAAAAACGAATTTGCTCCCTATTATATAGTTGGAGCAAGTCTCAAATGGAATATTTTTGACTGGAACAAAGCAAAAAATGAAAAACAGATAATTTCATTCCAGCAAGGAATAATTGAAAACAGGAAAAATGACCTGACTGACAATCTTAACAGGCTTCTTGTATCAAAAAATGCAGAAATAATAAGCCTTAAAGCATTGATTGGAAAGGACAATGAACTTATAGCTCTTAGAAAAAAGATCACTGCATCAGCAGAATCGCAATATCAAAACGGTACAATAACAGCAACTGAGTACCTGAATGAGCTAAATTCTGAACGTCAGGCCTGCATAAACGCTGAGATCCATAAAATAAATCTTGCAATGGCGAGGATCGAGTATCTTAATATAAGCGGAAAGGAAATAGAATAGCACCCGAAGGCTGGCCCCGGCTGCGCCCAAAGGCAAGTCAAAACGAGTTTATAAACATTATTATCTGAATGTGTGAGAATCAGCCTCAGGTGGCAAAAGAAGAATTAATAAATCAATGATAAATAAACAAATAAAATATGAAAACCAGATTATTAATAATAATTGCCATCATTCTTCTGGCAGGATGTAAAAACAAAACCGAAAAAGCTGATGCTTACGGAAATTTTGAAGCGACAGAAGTTATTATTTCTGCTGAAACGAACGGAAGAATCCTGCAATTTGATCCTGAAGAGGGGACTCATATAGAAAAGAATGGAATAATTGCTCTGATTGACACCACAATTCTGCATCTACAGACAGATGAGATAGATGCCGGTATGAAAAATGTCAAAACCACGCATAAGTTCAATCAATGCCCAGAATGATATTCTTAATCAGCAGATAGAAAATATAAATATGAATATTTCAAGATTCGGAAAAATGCTTAAGGATGATGCTGCCACTCAAAAACAATATGATGATCTGACCGGACAGGTCGCTGTTCTTCAAAAGCAGATTGCGGCAAATAACACCCAAAAAGCCTCAGTGGCAGCAGAACTTTCTGTATATGAATCGAAAAAAGCCACCCTTAATGACCAGATAAAAAGATGCTACGTTAAAAGCCCTCTGAAAGGAACCATCATAGAAAAATATGCGGAAGCCGGGGAAATAACTGCTGCCGGAAAGCCTCTTGTCAAAATAGCAGATCTTTCAATAATTAAACTTAAAAGTTTTTGTAAGTGGGGCGAACTTGGAAAAAATAAAAATCGGCCATACATGCAAAGTAAGAATTGATAATGGGAAAAAGGATATATATTCTTTCCAGGAACAATCAGTTACATATCGGATAAAGCGGAATTTACTCCTAAAATAATTCAGACAAAAGAGGAAAGAGTCGTACTTGTTTATGCAGTCAAAATAGATGTGATAAATGATGGCACTCTTAAATCGGGAATGCCTGGTGAAGCACTTTTCATAAGAAAATAAAGATAAGATGATAAAAGCGATAGAATCATCGGGTATAGCTAAATCGTTTGGGACAACCCAGGCGCTAAATGATATATCCTTTTCGGTAAATGAATCTGAAATATTTGGATTTATCGGTCCTGACGGAGCTGGAAAAACAACCCTTTTCAGGATCATAACCACACTACTGGTCCCTGATAAAGGAAATATGAAAGTCTTTGGAATGGATAGCTATCCTGATTATAAGGAACTAAGGAAGAATATAGGATATATGCCCGGAAGATTCAGCCTTTACCAGGATCTTTCCGTGGAAGAAAACCTGAATTTCTATGCAACCGTTTTCGGAACCACTGTTGAGGAAAATTATGATCTTATTTCCGATATCTATTCTCATATAGAGCCATTTAAAAAAAGGCTTGCCGGAAAGCTTTCAGGAGGAATGAAACAAAAACTTGCATTGTCATGTGCACTGATACATAAACCTAGGCTTCTTGTCCTGGATGAACCGACAACAGGTGTTGATGCTGTTTCGAGATCAGAGTTCTGGGATATGCTGGGAAGACTGAAGGAATATAACATAACAATCATTGTATCAACTCCATATATGGATGAAGCCATCAGATGCGACAGGGTGGCTCTGATACAGGACGGAAAAATCCTGTCAATAGATACACCTCAAAATATACAGGGCCGGTTTCAGCAGAAGACTCTTCACTGTAAAATCAGCTGAAAAGTACAGGCTTATTAAAACTCTGAGAAAAAATCCGGAGGTTCTGACAGCATATCCGTTTGGCGACTCTATTCATGTAACCTTATAGGCGATGAATCGTCTGATTCGCTTTCAGGTTACCTGTTAAGGAAGGATTAAATGATGCAGTTATCCGCGAAACAAAAGCAGGAATCGAAGACAGATTCCTTGAACTGATGGAAGAACCGATAAGTGTGAAAATGATAACTGGCAAGAATGAAAATGAATGATGAACAGTAATATCTATGTTCAGAACCTGGTAAAGAAATTTGGCAGTTTTGTCGCCAACGATAATCTCAGTTTTGAGGTTTTCGCAGGTGAAATATTTGGTTTCCTGGGAGCGAATGGTGCAGGCAAAACAACAGCCCTGAGAATTCTTTCCGGGCTTTCAAAGCCTACATCAGGAGAAGTCAGGGTAGCAGGTTATGATGCTTACATGCAGGCGGAGCTCATTAAAAAAAATATTGGTTACATGTGTCAGAAATTTTCGCTTTATGAAGATCTGACGGTAAAAGAGAATATTATCCTGTACGGAGGAATTTATGGCATGAGTAAACGACTCATCAGTGAGAGGCTTACCAGCCTTCTTGAAAAGCTTCATTTTCAGAATGACGAAAACAGGATGATTTCCGATCTTCCCCTCGGACTAAGCCAAAAACTGGCTTTCTCCGTTGCAATTTTACATGAACCAAAGATTGTCTTTCTTGATGAACCTACCGGAGGAGTAGATCCGATAACAAGGAGGCAGTTCTGGGAGACAATATATGAGACAGCTTCCAGAGGAATTACAGTTTTCGTTACAACACATTATATGGATGAGGCAGAATATTGCGACAGGATATCAATTATGAATGAGGGAAAAATTGTAGCGCTCGATACACCTGAAAACCTTAAAAGGCAATATGATGCTGCTATCAATCGAGGAGGTATTTATTAAAATAGCAAGGCCATGAAACGATTCCTGGGTTTTGTAAAAAAAGAGTTCCTGCATATTTTCAGGGATTACCGGACACTTTTTATACTCTTTGGTATTCCTGCAGCCCAGATAATTATCTTTGGTTATGCAGTAAGCACTGATATAAAAAATGCCGGCGTTGCTGTACTCGATTTGTCGCATGATGAAATAACAATGAAGCTTACTGACAAAATCTTTTCATCGGGTTTCTTTAAAAAATCCGATGACCTTCTGAATTATGGTGATATCGACAAGGTATTTAAAAAAGGAAAAACCAAGGCAGTAATAATATTTGAAGAACGATTTCGGTAAGAAGCTGATCAGTGAAGGCAAAGCGACACTCAGCATTATTTCAGATGGTTCCGAACCTAATACGGCCACACTGATCACAAATTACACCACATCAATTGTAAATGACTTCACGAGGGAGATATGCGGGACCAGGCTTAAATAATTCTTTTAGGATCAGCCCTGAGGTAAAAATGCTTTATAACCCTTCCTTAAAAAGTCATTTTATGTTTGTTCCTGGCGTTATAACATTGATACTTATACTGATATGCGCATTAATGACATCCGTAACAATAACGAGGGAGAAGGAATTTGGAACTATGGAGGTACTGCTGGTTTCACCGCTTCGGCCTGTACAGATAATTCTTGGAAAGGTGATGCCTTATTTTTTACTATCCTTTATCAATGTTCTTCTAATACTCCTTTTATCCTGGCTGGTTTTCGGGCTCCCGGTAAAAGGAAGCATAATCCTTCTTCTTGGTGAATGCATGCTTTATATAATGATGAGCCTTAGTCTCGGAATTCTTATTTCGACAGTTGTCGAAGACCATGCAGCAGGCAATTTTTATTTCCCTTATAGGAATAATGCTGCCAACAATTCTTCTATCAGGATTTATTTACCCGATTGAAAATATGCCAAAAATTTATGACTATGTAAGTTCACGTGATGCCACCACGATACTTTATCATAATAATTAAAAATATAATGATAAAAGGAACTGGTTTATGTATATATGGAAAGAGACTCTTATCCTGGCAATTATGACCCTGGTGTTTATTGGGATCAGTGTCAGGAAGTTCAAGATAAGACTTGAATAATATTAGAGGAACATCCGGTGGATTGATAAAATGCATGCTTAACGCTTTAAACAAATATTATGATAAACGTAATAAGACAAAAGATAAAACTGTAGAATGAGGACAATACTATACCTGATAAGGAAAGAATTTCTCCAGATCTTCCGGAATAAATTTATTTCAAAAGCGATTTTTGCAGTTCCTATTTTACAAATGCTTGTACTCGTTCCTGCAGTTACATTTGAGTTAAAGAACATAGGCTCGCAATCATCGACAAAGATATGACTCCTGAATCAAGGGGTCTTATAAACAAGTTTGAGGGTTCTACTTTTTTCAGGGTTGTCTTTTCCGGTTTTTCAGAAAATGAAGCTACAGATCTGCTTCACAGGAATAAATGCAGATATGATAATTGAGATCCAATCGGGTTTCGCTAAAGACATTGTGACCGGACAGAAAGGGAAGCTTCTTGCAGTTATAGACGCAGTGAATGCCTCATCGGCAGAGATTTCGTGGGCTTATTTGAATGGCATAATCGGTGATTATAATGCGGAATTAATAAGGCAGGAAATTACCACAAATCCACTTGTTCCTTCGCCACGGATAGAAATTACCAACAGGTACTGGTACAACGAATTATTAAATTATAAGTATTATATGCTTCCGGGTATTCTTGTAATCCTCGTAACAGCGATCGGTTTTCTTCTTGCCGGATCTGAACATGGTAAGGGAAAAAGAGGTTGGCACCATTGAGCAGATAAATGTGACTCCGGTCAAAAAATATCACTTTATTATTGCAAAAATGGTACCCTTCCTGATCATTGGCCTTATAGATCTTGCTCTTGGTCTGATAATCGGGAAGATTGCTTTTAATATCCCTTTTGAAGGAAGTATTCTGCTTTTGTTCTTTTGCAGTTCGATTTTTCTGATTGCCGTGCTCGGCGTGGCACTTTTTATTTCTACTTTTTCAGCCACCCAGCAGCAGTATATGTTTGTGGCATTTTTCTGCATGATTATTTTTATTCTGATGAGCGGAATCTTCACTCCATATGAAAGTATGCCAATGTGGGCCCAGGATTTCAATCTGATAAATCCGGTTGCTTATCTCATGCGGATAAACAGGATGGTCATGCTTAAAGGATCAACAATGCATGATATAAGCAGGGAATTATATTCTCTTATTATAATTGCTGTCAGCTTTACATCTCTTGCAGTAAGAAGGTACAGAAAGACGGCATAAGGAGTCAAAACTGAAATATTCCTTAATTTTTTCAATAAAAATTTTTCGGGATTAATTAACCGATACTGTAGCCTCCACAGGCCAGTGGGTTGAGATAAATATCCCGTGTTCTTTCCTGACAAATGTCTTATAATCGGTTACTCTCATTTCCGTCCCGGACAAAAATATAGTATATTCTGGCTGTTTTTGCCTTGTCAGCAAACCCGTTAAATGTATAAATGGGACCTGATAAAATTTTTTGGGTTATGACATAAGAATCTTTTAGCATTGGTACGCTTTCATCGGGAACAAGCTGAAATTACATAACCGGTACTGGTTGGAGGCATGTTAAAATCACCTGAAATTATAAAAGGGAATTACTCGGTGATATTACTGACTTCTTTGAGAAGTATTTCTGCCACTAATCTCGCTGA
>CAVVGP010000222.1:0-4515 GCA_963747625.1 uncultured Bacteroidales bacterium
AATGATTTTTGTATCTTTGATCCCGAATAATAATCTAAAAGAAACAAAATGTTTTTCAGGCTTTTTAAAGAGGGTTTTCTGTTCGCCGTTAAATCAGTTATTGTTAATAAGTTGAGAACGTTCCTTTCGCTTTTTGGAATTACAATAGGAATTTTTTCAATTATTTCGGTTTTTACAGTCCTTGACTGGATGGAGAAGTCGATACACGATTCCATTTCTTCTCTTGGAGATAATGTGCTATATCTCAGTAAATGGCCATGGGGGCTGAATAACATCTAAACTGGTGGGATATAATAAAATATCCGTCAATTTCCAAAGATGATTACCTGGCAATTGTCAACAAGTCCACAAAATCTAAGCAGCATGTCTTGTAGTCTCACAGGCCGAGACAATAAAATACAGTAAGAACATTGCAAGTGATGTTGATGTTATGTCAGCTATTCCTGAATTTGCCAATATCCGATCATTTGAAATAGAGAGAGGCCGGTATTTTTCACCTGAGGAATCAGCTTCAGGAAAAAATGTTGCTATTATTGGTGCTGAAATAGCAGAGAGGTTATTTGAAAAGACCGACCCTATCGGTAAGCAGGTAACCATTTCAGGAAAAAGGACAAATATCATCGGAGTGTTTAAGAAAGAAGGAAAAGGAGGTATAGGTGATAACGGGATGGATGATGAGACTTTAGTCCCGTTAAACTTCGGGAAAACCTTCATAAATATGAAAAATAATTTTCTTAATTCCACTGTAATGATCAAGGCTAAAGATGGTGTCCAGTTGCAGGAACTAAGTGATTAGACGACTATGATCTTAAGAGCAGCAAGAAGACTTCAGCCAAGTGAAACAGATAATTTTTCCCTGAACCGTGCAAGTGTGATTTCTCAGAGTTTCAGCGGGGTTTTTGCCGGAATTAATATAGGCGGCTGGGTTATAGGAGGCTTCGCTATTCTTGTCGGAGGCTTCGGAATAGCAAATATAATGTTTGTTTCCGTAAGGGAAAGAACCAATATAATAGGTATCCAGAAAGCTCTCGGAGCAAAGAGGTTTTTTATTCTTCAGCAATTCCTTGTTGAATCTGTTCTGCTGTCCGTTATCGGAGGATTACTGGGAGTTTTAATGATATTTATCGGTACTCTTGTCATAAACTATCTCTACGACTTGAATATATACCTTACTTTATCCAATATGTTTCTTGCAATATTCATCTCAGGGTTAATAGGTGTTGTAGCGGGTTATGCCCCTGCAAATATTGCATCTAAAATGAACCCTGTTGAAGCAATAGGATTCTCATTCTGATTTTTCCATGTTCTCTTCAATCCACCTGGTGAGCCGGACAAACTGATCAACAGAGAGTTGTTCGGGCCGTAACCCGAACTCATGATAATCATCTCTTGTCAGGTCAAAGGCAGCTTTTATCGAATTCCTCAATGTTTTCCTTCGCTGGTTAAAAGAAGCTTTTACCACTCTGAAAAACAATACTTCGTCACAATCAAGATCTTTAACATCGTTCCTTATTAATCTGATCACGCCGGATTTTACCTTTGGCGGAGGTGAAAAAACATGTTCCGGTACTGTAAAAAGATATTCTGTTTTATAGAAAGCCTGGAGCAGCACACTAAGAATGCCATAAGTTTTTGAACCTGGACCCGCACAAATTCTCTCAGCTACCTCCTTCTGTAACATTCCTGATATTTCAACCACCTTTTCCCTGTGCTTAAGTACCTTAAAAAATATCTGTGTTGAGATATTGTAAGGAAAATTGCCTATTATCGCCATTTTTTCAGAAAAAAACTTATCAATATCCATCGAAAGGAAATCACCTGAAATAACATTATTCAATTCAGGAAAGTGTTCTTTGATATAATGAACCGATTCGTTGTCAATTTCAATAACACGGAAGTCTTTGAATCCTCTTCCAAGAAGGAACCTGGTAAGTATACCCATACCCGGACCAATCTCAAGGACAGTGTTGTATCCGTCACCTGTTAAGGAATCTGCAATCCTTTGGGCAATGGCTGAATCCTTCAGAAAGTGCTGTCCAAGGTTTTTTTTAGGATATACTCTCCTTTGTTCCATAATTATTCATTCCAATTAAGATTCTGATGGCTCGGGGTTTGTGGCCTTATTGGATGGCCTGAGCCCTGAGTCTTTACACCTGCAATAGTTCCCTCCCGAACTTTCTCAGTATTGGCAATTTAAGAGATTCGAGCAGTACAACAAAACGATAGAGCAGGTTGTAATATAAAGCCACAAATAAACCAGATATCATAATCCATATAGCAATCATATTAAAAACCAGTGTTTCTATCTTCAGGTTTCCAATTTGTTTAAAGGGAGCAAAAAAATGAGCTCTACCCAATTTGGATCCGGGTGCCATAAAGATTGGATCAGCTTTTTGAATGAGCTTGTTCTTTGCATCATATATTTTGCTGGCAGACATGTTATTAAGTACAACATCAGCCAGATTTTCATTATAATTTTCATCTCTCAATTTTATAAACTTATCCTCTCCCATCCTGGTTGAAATCTGTTCATATAATGAGTCGTGTTTTAATGATGCTTCCCTGCTTTGCATTCTGAATGCAAGCTTTAAACTGTCAAGCATTTTTCTAGTTTCATTTGCAACATTTTCATTAAACCCTTTATAATTAAGATTACTTATCCAATCTCCGGGCTTAATTCCTGTTATAGATGAAAGATAATGAAGGTGATAATTCAGTTTCTTAAGATCACTTACAGCTTCATCCTTGTATTCAGGTTTTTTGCCTGCCTGCATACAATTATCAACTTTTACCTGTAATGCAGGAATCAAAAAAGAGGCATACCAGTCGTTCTGGCTTTTCTCCATATCATATTCGTAGAATGGTTTTTCAAACTTATTGTCCTTAAACTGTTCAACACAGAGTGCTTCGTACGACCATCGGGTAACCATTAAATCACCAACAACAGGAACATAAATTTTTTTGCTGATCGATTTATGAAGATCATCAAATTTTATCATGGCTCCTCCAAGCAAAAGCTGAGGAACAAGTATAAGGGGAATAAGAATATAAATACTTACTGCCGTTCTCATTCCGGCAGATATATTCAACCCCAGCATATTGCCAAAGCATGCAGTTGAGAAAAGTATAAGCCATTGCTTGAAGAACATTCCCTTTACTCCAAGAATAAGACTGCCGACAATAATGAATGAAAGTGACTGTATTGCAGATAAAGCAAAAAGAAAATTGATCTTCGAGACGAGGTAACTTAATCTGCTCAGGTCCAGGAATTTCTCTCTTTCAAGAATTTTTCTGTCCCGGAAAATCTCTTCTGCACTCACTGTAAGCCCTATGAACAGAGCTACTATTACAGCCATAAAAAGGAATATCGGGTAATTTTTGTTAGCTGCAAAACTGTAAATACCATTTTCGCTGAATTTGGAAATATACCCCAGAATGAATGCCAGTAAAGGAGCTTCAACCAGGTTAATTGTCATATATTGACGGTCAGCGATCTTCCTGGTAATATTTCGTTTTATAAAAGTTATTATCTGATCTGCCTTTTTTGGAACTCTGAAGTTGCTTGGAGGAATGACTGATTTTGTCGGCCTATCCCCAAGAACCGGCATCATCTTTTTCCTGGATTCCTCGTACCACTCTTTTGGACTGATCTGCCGGGCCTTCCCAGGAAGACCCTCATTATCTATAACCTTGACCTCAACAATATGAAGAATATTATCAGTCTCTACATTTCCGCAATTGGGGCATTCGCTTTCAGCAGCATTCGCCTGGGAGGTTTCAGTTTTAAAATATACAAGGGCTTCAACCGGATCTCCATCATAAATCATATAACCACCCTTATCAAGCAGCCACAACCTGTCAAACATCTTAATGAATGTCCGGACGAAGGTTGGTGTATGATAGCAAAAACAAGTTTTCCGCTCAAAGACTGATTTCTCAGAAGGCTCATAACCTTTTCAGAATCGAATGAGGATAGACCCGATGTTGGTTCGTCAATGAAGACAGAACCACAGGTTCGCGCATGAGTTGAATGGTGCTGCTTTTCTTGGCGACCGTGAACCTTGTTGAACCAATGATGCTGTCGGACCAGAGCGAGACTGTAGCAGATGCGGCGCCAAGAGCAGGTGTGATCAAGTAAAGATGGACGCTGCCTCCCGTCACTAATTGTTTTGGAGCTGCTTCGTGGCCGGGTGTGGGTTGTTGGGGTAGGAATGGGATCGTTAAGGTCGGGTAGGTGTTTGTTCGCTTTGCAGGAAACTATGGCGAGAGAAGTCCAACTGATAAATACCGAAACATCGGCATCATGGCCCACATCGATGCCGGTAAGACCACGACTACCGAGCGCATCCTCTACTACACCGGTAGAACGCACAAGATGGGTGAAGTGCATGATGGCACTGCCGTCATGGACTGGATGGAGCAGGAGCAGGTGGCATCACCATTACTTCCGCTGCCACCACCTGTTTTTGGAACGACATCCGAATCAGCAATAACGATGAGTTGAGGCACCAAAAC
>CAVVGP010000223.1:0-13614 GCA_963747625.1 uncultured Bacteroidales bacterium
CTGAATGGCAATGATGGAATTTTTAATATGCCATATTTCGAATTGCTTATAGGATTTGATCTTTCTGCTTTCCCTTCCTATTATGAACCGTGGGGTTATACACCACTTGAAAGTCTTATGTTCTTTATTCCTACTGTAACTACCTCACTGTCAGGATTTGGACTGTGGGTCCGAACATATTATGATAATCCTGGTAACGGTATATCAGTAATTGAAAGGACAGATGATAACGAGAATGAGGTTATAGCCGAGATGTGGAATTTCATTGCCAAATTTATCAATCTGAAAGACCAGGATGTTGAAAAGGCAAGAATAAAAGCTCATGAAATTTCAAGAATTGCACTATGGGACAATCTGGTCAATTACTATTTCGACGCATATGAATATGCACTAGTAAAGAGCAGCGAAAGAAGAGAGGAACCAAGGGAATTCGTGAGATTCATTGAAACGGCTGAAATTCATGTGCGCAAACCACACCAGGTACCCGTCTGGAAAGATATTTATGTTCAAAGCGATGTCCCTGAAAAACTGGCTTCACTTAAAGATCTGGCCAATAATCTTTGGTGGACGTGGAACACTGAAGCAGAATTAATCTTTAGAAGAATGGACCCTTCCCTGTGGGATGAGGTACGACATAATCCCAAACTTCTGCTGGAAAAGATTGATTATAAAAGACTTTTAGTGCTTGAAGATGATGATAATTTTGTTGCCGAACTGAAGAAGGTTTTTGAAACATTCAAAGCCCATATTAACAGGGAGGAAAATACTTCATTGCCCTCAATAGCATATTTCAGCATGGAGTTTGGAATACATCCCTGCCTGAAAATTTATTCCGGAGGACTTGGTATTCTTGCCGGAGACTACCTGAAGGAAGCAAGTGATTCAAATTTAAAAATTACTGGCGTTGGCCTGCTTTACAGGTATGGCTATTTCAATCAAAAACTTGGATCAAAAGGAGAGCAGCTTGCTATATATGAAGCTGAAGAGTTTTCACGTCTTCCTGTTAATCCTATTAAAGATTCAAAGGGCAATCATTTGATGGTTAGTATGGTATGGCCTGGCAGAACAGTTAAGATCCGTGTTTGGGAAGCCATGGTGGGAAAAGTCAGACTTGTTCTTCTCGATACAGATTTTGATGATAATTTACCTGAGGACAGAACAATTACTCATCATCTTTATGGAGGAGATATTGAGAACAGGTTACGACAAGAACTTATTCTTGGTATTGGCGGAATAAGAGCTCTTGTTGCTATGGGTTTGAAACCAGATATATATCACAGCAATGAGGGACATTCTGCATTTATCAGCCTTGAAAGACTGAGAGGACTGATAAATGATAAACATCTTACATTTTAGTCGAGGCTATCGAAGCAGTCAGGTCGTCAACATTGTTTACGACCCATACACCTGTTCCGGCCGGACATGATGCATTTGAAGAAGACCTTCTCCGTAAATATATTTCACATTATCATAGCCGCTTGACAATTTCGTGGGTAGAACTTATGGCTCTTGGGCAATGTAAAGGTGATCCTGATAAAAAGTTCAATATGAGTTTTCTGGCTGCCCGGATGTCTCAGGAGGTAAATGGTGTAAGCAAACTTCATGGAGAAGTAAGCCAGAAAATGTTTAATAAGCTATGGCCGGGATACCTGAAAGAAGAACTTTTCATAGGCTATGTTACTAATGGTGTTCATCATCCTACATGGACTGCTCCAGAGTGGAGGGATATTTACCGGCAATTGACCGGAAATGCAAATTTTGACCAGACCGACCGAAACCTGTGGGAAAAGCTTTATAGTCTCGAAGATGAAAAGGTATATGAAATTAAGAAAAGTCTTAAAAAGAGTCTGTTTATAAACATCAGAAAAAGACTCCAGTCAGATATGATTGAAAAGCATGTAAGTCCTCATACTCTGCTAAGTATCAGTGGTCATCTGAATGAAAAAGCTCTTACAATAGGTTTTGCCAGACGGTTTGCCACATATAAAAGGGCATCTTTGCTCTTCAGGGATCTCGACCGCCTTGAACGCATAGTGAATAATCCGGAAAAACCTGTCCAGTTTATCTATGCAGGTAAGGCACATCCAAATGATGGAGGCGGTAAGGATCTGATAAAAAGGGTTTTTGAAATCTCACAGATGCCTCAGTTTGCAGGTAAAGTAATATTCCTGGAGAACTATGATATTGAAATGGCAAAATTTCTTACGAGGGGCGTCGATATCTGGCTAAATACGCCTACACGACCTCTTGAAGCTTCAGGAACGAGCGGTGAAAAAGCCGTAATGAATGGTACGATCCATTTCAGCGTTCTTGACGGATGGTGGGTGGAAGGATACCGGGCTTTTGCTGGCTGGGCTTTACCAAAGAAAAGAACATACGAAAATCAGGAACTCCAGGATGATATCGATGCCGAGACTATCTATAATATGCTTGAATACGAAATCGTTCCTGCTTATTATTCTTTTAATGAAAAAGGAATTCCTGTTGAGTGGGTAAGCCTTATTAAAAACACCATGGTAAAAATTGCTCCTGAATTTACCATGAAAAGAATGATTGACGACTATTATGAAAAATATTATACTAAACTATATGATCGGAATAAATACCTGATAGATAATAACTTTGAAAAGGCAAGAGAATTATCAGCATGGAAAAAGACCATAAAGGATGAGTGGGATAATATTGAAGTTTTGAATTATAGTTTTGAAAAGGCCGGAGAAAATGTCTACCGTTCAGGCCATGATTACACTGCTGAAATTGCACTTGATGTAAAGAAAATCCCGAAAGAAAATGTGGGGGTAGAATTCATTATCGCTCATATGGGCAAAAATGGTGAACATGAATTCGTTGACAGTGAAGAATTTAAGTTAGTCAGCTGCAAGAACGGGAAATGTCTTTACAGGGCAGAGCTTGTACCCGAAAAAGCCGGATCTTTCTTTTATGGAATTCGTATTTATCCGAAACACAAAGATCTGCCGCATAAGCAGGATTTTTATCTCCTTCGGTGGATCGATTAGATATCTGTTGCTTTCCGAACGGGTTCTTTTTTAAATACAATAGCTGTTCTTGCCGGAAGGTAAAGATACAGGTATAAAGGAACATTGATAATGTTCCTTTCTGCTTTTTTAATTGAGATGTAGATTCGTTTTTCCGTCAATCCTGTCAAAACCTCCGAATGATGGATCATCAGAATCAAGTAGTATCCTGAATTTCCCTGTCAACGGTATCCCGTAATCGGTAAATGAATTTGTAGGATGGAAATTGAATACAAAAAGTAATTCTCCTCTTCATGTAAAGCAATGACCTTATCATAATTGTTTTCATATATCCTTTAATACTAAGTCGTCAAGTATTTTGAACTTATTTTGAAGCTTGACCATTTGCCTGTCGAATGCAGCAGGTACGTAATACTTAAGATCTTTGTTTTTCGCCAAGTTGCCATTGGCGCCTCGCATATTTAAAGCTCCAGTTATTTCCTTCCCGGGGAAAGTCGATCCATTCAGGATGACCAAATTCATTTCCCATGAAATTCAGATAACCTCCTCCGAAGTGCTGAAGGTAATAAGCCTGATCATTTTATGCAAGGGCTATACCCCTGTCAATGGGTGGTGGTACGTCTTGTGTCATACCTGAATACATTTCAGCATCGATCATTCTGAAAATAAGTGTTTTATCTCCAACAAGCGCCTGGTCATGAGATTCACAATATGATATTATTTTCTCTTCCGGACGATGTTGAGTAAGTTCATGCATCAGACTTTCCCATATCCCAGTTTTCATCTAATGTGTCTTTTACAAGTTTTATCCAGAAATCGGGGACCCCCATCGACAGCCTGAAATCAAATCCAAACCTCTCCTTTTCTGTATCTGCAGCCAATCCCGGCATCCCGCTCATTTCCTCTGCAATAGTGATTGCCCCGGCTTGAATTTATGGATCAGCTTATTGGCAAGGTAAAGATAGACCAGCGCATCTTCATCCTGTCCCCATCAAAGTATTCATTATATGAAGTGAAATTTTTTTCAAGCCCATGATCATAATAGATCATACTGGTTATTCCGTCGAACCTGAATCCGTCAAATTTGTATTCTTCAAGCCAGTAACGGCAGTTTGAAAACAGGAAATGAATTACATTATCTTTCCCGTAGTCAAAGCACAAAGAATCCCATGCAATATGATTCCTTCTTGCATTTGAATGGAAATACTTGCCCGGATTGAACCGTCAAATAGACCCAGGCCTTCATTAACATTTTTTACTGAATGTGAATGTACCAGATCCATTATAACCCTCACCCCCGACAGATGGGCTTTATCAATCAACTCCTTCAGATCTTCAGGAGTTCCGAATCTCGAGGAAGCTGCGAAAAAACTAGATACATGATAACCAAACGACCCATAAAACGGATGCTCCTGGATAGCCATCAACTGAATGGTATTATATCCCGACTTGACTATAACCGGGAGGATATTTTCCATAAATTCCCGATAGGTTCCAATTTTTTCCAATGGCGTAGCCATTCCGATATGAGCTTCATAGATTACAGGCGCAGTGTGCTGAGGCTTAAAATTATCGGAGCTCCAGGTATATGTATTCTCCGGGTTCCATACCTGTGCGCTGAAGATCTTTGTAATGTCATCCTGAATCACGCGGTTGGAGTGTGATGGAATCCGTTCTCCGCTTCCTCCTTCCCAGTGAACGGAAAGTTTATATAAATCTCCATGTTTAAGCGTTTCAGAAGGCAGAAATATTTCCCAGTCTCCCATCTTGTTGATTCTTTTCATCATGAATTCTTGCTTCTCTTTCCAGTCAGTAAAAACTCCGATGAGAAAAATGTTTTTTGCATTTGGCGCCCATTCCCTGAAAACCCAGGAATCTTTATTGCGATGAAGCCCATAATAATAATGGCCCATAGCGAAATCGCAGATTGTTCCATCCCCGATAAGTTGTTTTTCCTTTTGAAGGCATTTTGCATTCCGCCTGTCAATAACATCTGTGAAGGGATTCAACCAAGGGTCGGACTTATAGAAGCTGTTGGCATTCATGATGTTTTATAGAAAAGAATATATTTCTATAAAAGTACGAAATCTAAATCATTTATTTGGTTCATTTCCATGGGCTTTATTAATTTTGCAGACATATTTTTATGTTATGATAATTCATGAGGGATGTGAGGATCTTCATTTGGTTGCCCCTGTCACCACTCTTGGAATCTTTGATGGAGTTCACCGTGGTCACATGACCCTTCTCGATTACCTGGTTTCAAGTGCAAAAGTAACAGGAGGGGAATCTGTCGTCATTACATTTTCTCCTCATCCCAGACTGGTTCTGGAACAAAACAATAACACTCTTTCTTTTCTTACAACAATGGAAGAAAAGAAGCATCTGCTCGAAAATGCACATGTTGATCATCTGATTATAATTGAATTCACAAAAGAATTCAGTAAGATTCCGGCATGTGATTTTGTAAGGGATATTCTTGTTGAAAAAGTTGGTACGAAGCACCTTATAATTGGGTATAATCATCACTTCGGAAGAAAAGGGGAAGGTGATTTTAATACAATACATAAATGTTCTGAAGAGTATAATTCATAGTTGAACAGGTTCAGGGCTATCATACTGAAGAGGGTGCTATAAGCTCGTCTTCAATCCGTGAAGCTTTATTGAAAGGGAAACTTAATGAAGCAAACAACTGGCTCGGATATTCTTATTCTGTAAGTGGAACTGTAGTGGAAGGACGAAAGATTGGGCAGACTATTGGTTTTCCGACTGCAAATATTAAACCGGATTCCAGGTACAAGTTAATTCCTGGTAACGGAGTATATGCTGTTGAAGTTCATGTTAATGGGAAAACGTATCCTGGGATGATGAGCATTGGATCGAATCCAACCGTTAACGATGATATCAGATTCAGGAGCATTGAAGTTCATATTCTTAACTTTAATAAGAACATTTACGGGGAAAAAATCTCAGTTACTTTCAGGAAAAGGCTGAGAGACGAACAAAAATTCGACAGTTTAAAACAATTATCAGACCAAATGAATCAGGATAAACTGGATACACAGCTATTGTTAAGCTGAAAAATTATAAATGTTTTTGTTAACTTTGCCCTCTCAAAAATAATGTGAATCATGAATATAACAGTTGAAACAATGCAATACAAGGTAAAAGATATTTCACTCGCAGAATTTGGAAGAAAAGAGATAGAAATTGCTGAGAAAGAGATGCCGGGTTTACTGGCAATAAGGAAGAAGTATTATTCCGGGCAACCCTTAAAAGGTGCGAGAATAACGGGTTCTTTGCATATGACAATTCAGACTGCAGTGCTTATTGAAACACTCGCAGAACTTGGTGCTGAAGTAAGGTGGGCAAGTTGTAATATTTTCTCCACTCAGGATCATGCAGCTGCAGCAATAGCTGCCAGAGGCATACCGGTTTTCGCCTGGAAAGGCGAAACACTTGAGGAATATTGGTGGTGTACTTCCCAGGCACTTTCATTCCCGGGTGGGAAAGGACCCAACCTTATAGTGGATGACGGTGGCGATGCTTCCCTTATGGTTCACCTTGGAGATAAAGCTGAAAATAATCCTGAAATTCTGAACAGGAAGCCTGAGAACAGGGAGGAATCAATAATACTCTCGACTCTGAGAGATATTCTTGCACAAGATCCGGAAAGATGGCACCGTACTGTAAGTGAACTTAAAGGGGATCTCGGAAGAGACTACAACCGGTGTTCACAGATTGTACCAGATGATGGAAAATGGTGAATTGCTTGTGCCGGCTATAAATATTAATGATTCCGTTACAAAATCGAAATTCGATAACCTTTACGGATGTCGCGAATCTCTTGGCAGATGGAATTAAAAGAGCAACTGACGTTATGCTTGCAGGGAAAGTAGTGGTTGTTTGCGGATATGGTGATGTCGGTAAAGGATGTGCAAAATCGATGAAATCCTATGGATCGAGGGTTATTGTTACTGAAATTGATCCTATTTGCGCTTTGCAGGCATCAATGGAAGGCTTTGAGGTTAAAACAGTAGAAGACACACTCAGTGAAGGAAATATCTTTGTAACTGCTACAGGCAACAAGGATATTATTACCCTTGACCATATGCTTAAAATGAAGGATCAGGCAATAGTTTGCAATATAGGCCATTTTGATAATGAGATACAGGTGGATAGACTTAATGAACTTGAAGGGGTTAATAAGATAAATATTAAACCACAGGTCGATAAATATATGTTCCCCGACGGTCATTCAATATTTCCTTCTTGCTGAAGGGAGACTTGTCAATCTTGGTTGTGCTACCGGCCATCCTTCTTTTGTTATGAGTAACTCATTCAGCTAATCAGACCCTTGCACAAATTGATCTCTGGAAAAACAAGTATGAAATAGGAGTTTACAGGTTGCCTAAATATCTCGATGAAGAAGTTGCTCGTTTACATCTTGACCAGTTGGGAGTGAAGCTCACGAAACTTACCAGGGAACAATCGGACTATATCGGAGTGCCGGCAACAGGCCCTTATAAGCCCGATCATTACAGGTATTGATATATTCTATTTTAACTTGGACAAACCTGATTCCGCATAATTGTCTGGTGTGCTTATGCTGCTTTTGTAGAGGAATGTTACTGCAGATTAAAATATAAAGAGTGGTAAGATGCAATATTGCTATTCGCATAAATGAGCAATTTTCATTATTCCAGGGATTCAGGCATCTTTTATTTACCGGAACTTAAAATGATAATTCAGGATATCACAATTAAAAAAAATCTTATTTTTGAATCAGAGGCAAGTTGTATTTTATGAAAATTATAAAATAAATCCAGCCGAAGGGGATCTTAAAAAACTAAGAATTCATTATTGTAATATCTGGAAATGACTAGATTATCTGTAAAAAAATTATTTCTGTTCATTTTTCTTACCTCATTGGTAATAGGCTCGTGTAATGCTCAGTTATTTCATAAGGACCCGGAAAAAGAATTATTCGGAAAGACAAGGGGAATTACGAAAGAGGCAAAAATCAGAGAGCCAAAATCTGTTGTAAAAGCTAAAAGGAAGCAGGAGACAAATGACCGGAGACTTAAAAGAAAGTATGAAAAATCTGTCAAACAATCGCAAAAAAGAACATTTGATATTCAATCGCCTGATGTAAAGGCACGTATGAAGCAAAATAAAAAAGATTATTCAAAAAGGGACCGGGAAAAGAAGAAAAAAATAAGGTCAGGTACAAAAAGAGCCGGGGAAAAATATAAATAATGGATAATTTTGAAGATAAATACTTGTAAAACACCTAATCACAAGATATTTTTTTGTAAATAAATAAAAAAAATTATATATTTGTTCCTGAAGAGTTCCGGCAACGCCGGAATTCTTCTTATTTTTTTAATATAAGAGAGAAAAATGTCAGAGGTTATATACGTGACTGTAGAAGGTCTTCAGAAATTGAAAGAGGAGCTCGACCAATTAAGAAATGTTGAGAGACCTTCAATCTCCAGGCAAATAGCTGATGCAAGGGATAAGGGTGATCTTTCTGAAAATGCCGAGTATGCTGCTGCCAAAGAGGCACAGGGTATGCTTGAGTTAAGGATATCAAAGCTTGAAGATATCGTTGCACGTTCAAGAATAATTGACGAATCTAAAATTGATGTCTCATCTGTAAGGTTGCTTAACAGGGTAAAGATCAGGAATAAAACCAATGATTCTATAATGGAATACCTTATTGTTCCTGAAAGTGAAGCTAATTTTAAACTGGGTAAGATTGCGATCAGTTCTCCTATTGCACAGGGTCTGATAGGGAAAAAAGTGGGTGATATAGTTCAAATAAAGGTGCCTTCGGGAACTATTCCATTTGAAATTATTTCCATTTCAATTTAATAAGCATATCATACGAGATTATGGCGACTATTTTTACTAAAATCATTAATGGGGAAATCCCATGCTATAAAATCGCCGGGAATGATGACTATTTTGCATTTCTCGACATTAATCCGCTGCGGTCAGGTCATACACTGGTTGTTCCCAAAAGAGAGACTGATTATATATTTGATCTTGATGATGCTTATTTAGCCGGGATGATTATTTTTTCAAAAAAAAATTGCTGTCGCAATAAAGAGTGCATTTCCTTGTAATCGAATCGGAATAGCTGTTTTAGGACTGGAAGTGCCTCATGCCCATATACATCTGGTGCCAATGGATACAATGGATGACATAAATTTTAAAAATCCCAAGCTTAAGTTTTCCCCTGAAGAATTCAGGGAAATAGCTGCCAAGATAAGTAGCAGGGTAATTCTCTGAACCATATCTGAAATATCAGTAAGTTAACTGTTCCCGATTGGTATATCTTTTCCGTTACTGCTTTGTGCATTCATGCCTTAGTTGTAAATATTAAATAAATTCTTGAAGCCGTGAGGCGAAACCACCAGGGTTTTTAGAATTTTGATCATGCATCGGAATTTCTTATCTTTATAAAATAATTCTGCCCGCTGCATGAGTTACATATATGATTTATGGGACGATTTTATCAGTCTTTTATTTCCCAGGCTTTGCTATGCCTGTGGAAATCATCTAATGAGGAATGAAAACCTTATCTGTACGGAATGCTATGTTGTTATACCAAGGACTAATTTTCACAATGAGCAGGATAATCCGGTTGCCAGGTTATTCTGGGGCAGATGTATGATAGAAAAAGCAGCGGCATTTTCTTATTATAACAAGGGAAGTCGTATAAGGAGACTGATACATAATATGAAGTACAAGGGAATCAGGGAAATAGGATACGAACTGGGCAGAATCTACGGTGTATCACTTAAAACCTCTGGTTTTACTGATGATATTGATCTGGTGATTCCGGTCCCCCTTCATCCTTCAAAAAGACGAAGTCGTGGCTTCAATCAGAGTGAGAGTATTTCAATGGGAATTGCTGATGCGACACATATACCGGTCGATATAAAATCCCTTGCACGAACAATAGTATCAGCAACACAGACTAAACGATCGAGGTATGAAAGATGGACAAACGTGGAAGGTATTTTCCAGGTCATTGATCCTCAGGCAATAACAGGTAAACATGTTTTGCTTGTCGATGATGTCATAACTACAGGATCAACGATTGAATCATGTACAAATGAACTTTTAAAGTTTGACGGAGTAAAGGTGAGCGTGATAGCACTGGCATATGCAGTGGCATGAATTGATCATAAACCTTTGGTATTCAGTCTTTTGGGATTTTTATTCATGAAGTCTTTCCAGCTGTTGTAGGGTTTTTCCTTGGCCGGATTATTTGTCTGGTAAAAATGACAAAGCGCAGCAGCAAGGCCATCAGTTGCATCCAGTTTTATTTCTGTAAGACTGAATTTAAGGATATTCATCAGCATTGCCGCCACCTGCTCCTTTGAAGCAGCGCCCTGACCTGTAATTGACATTTTTATTTTTCTGGGGGCATATTCAAATATCGGCAATGAACGATTAAGTGCTGCGGCTATAGCGGCTCCCTGAGCCCGCCCTAACTTTAACATCGATTGAACATTTTTTCCATAGAAGGGAGCCTCAATCGCCAGTTCGTCGGGATGATATTCATCAATAATTCCTAAAGTTCTTTCAAAGATATGTTTCAGTTTCAGGTAGTGATCATCGAACTTTGAAAGATCGATTGCTCCGATAGTTATAAGCTCAGGGACCGTACCAGCTGTTTTTATAACTCCGTATCCTGTGATACTTGTCCCGGGATCGATTCCAAGTATTATCCTCTCCTTTGGCTTAACTTTCAATAGATGATTGTATAATTAAATAAGAACTCTTATTATTTACTCATAAATAAACCCCTTTCCCATCCTTTCCAAGGTAGTGAAAAAGAAAATTTAAACGACCTGCCTGAACCGGACAGGAAAAGGTATTAAGATTCAGTATACAAAGTTATTTCTTTATGATATATGCATTACCAATTCTGCCTGGTTTTTCATGAAAAGGAAGCGATGATTTACCAACAAATAATCCTTTTGAGGAAACACTTCCATTCTCAAGGTAATAGATTGCTTCTTTAAGACAAGCCTCATTTCTGTCACTCCAGTCATGGGTAATATCATCCGGGACATATTTTGCAGGAGGGAAACCTTTATAAAAGTCACCGACACCGTCAGAATTAACCAGAGAGAACGCTATTGGCCAGAACATGTAATCAGTGTTGTATTGAAGGCCAATCATTCCAACAGGTTTCCCGTTTGTTGTATCTCCGATAGTCGTTACATTAAGTATGGGTGTTAACCCATTAATAAAATCTTCACTGGCAGAAGCAGTTCCCCTGGTCGTTATTACTACTATTCTGGAAAGTGTCTGTGGAGAAGGCACTGTTACAAAGTTATACGTCTCATTGTACTCAGTATTTTTGTCATTAAAAGTTAATCTGAGAAATGGTGAATTAAAGTTTGCCTGGCCTGCAACATAACTAGCCATATTCGTTAATACATTCAGATCTCCTCCTCCGTTATATCGAAGGTCTACAATAAGATCTGTAATATTATTCTGGCTAAAATAGGTAAATGCATTCTGTAATTCCTGAACAGACGGAGGAATAAACTGGTCAAATACAAGATGCCCTGTAATTCCTGATTTCAAATGTAAGGTATCGGCAACGATGACGGTATTTAGGGTAAAAGTTGCTTTTGTTGAAGAAATTGTGGAATCTATTCCCTGTGGTGTCTCAAACAGAAAAGTATTGGTTACACTTGTGGAAGCGGGGCCAATCAGCTGATCGTAGGCAGTTTCATTACCGCTAAGGAAAATGGGAGCCAGATCAGTGCCGTTTAACTGTTTCACAATCCATCCCCTTCTGACTCCTTTACTGTACAGAGGCGAATTATTGTAAATCTCTGCAATTCTTACCTGGTCGGACTGATCAAGGCCCATGCTGATCCCATGTCCGACAAAGGTTCCTGTAGTCTCATCAATATACTCCTGATAAGTTTGTACAAAACTCCATCTGTCAAGAGTTTTATATTCCATAGCATTAAGAAGTGAATATGGATCCGGGTAATTCGTTTCAACAACAACAGGCATTAGATTGTACCATAAATAATACTCATTCATTGCTTGATAAAGATAGTCCCTCGCAAGTTCATCCGTTGTTTCAGTTGTGGCAGCGGGACTGATACTTTTTTTACAGGAACTGAAGCCTATTATTAAGGGAATAATAAGGAGAAAAGTGAGTTTTTTCATATTACTAAGGTATTTTCTGTTGTATATAACAATTAAGCCATGATTTTTGATCGCCGGTTTTGAATTAAAATTCCTGAAATTATAAAAACTAATCCTAAAAGTGTAGTATAATAAACGGGCTCGTGAAGAATATAGTGTACAGAACGAGAGAAAGAAATGGGGCCAGGTAAACAAGGTTACTGATTTTTGCCGTCGTGGAAGCCATCTGAAGCGCCTTCAGCCGATAAAAAAGAAAGTTATATCCCCATCTCGAATAATCCTATATATACTGCGGCTGCTGTTCCTCTGAATGTTGCTAATATTTGCCATTTCCCCGTTACAAAAATCGCAAAAACAAGATAGATTGATCCAAAAATAAAGTTAAGAAGAAGCTTGACTCCTTCATCTCTTTTATCTTTTACATTAAGAATAAAGTAAAAAGCCCAGAAAACTGAACTTCCGGTGGCAAGAAACACGCCGGTAAGATCAGTATGGTCAGGATTTAAAATTCTTCGCTGTGAGGATATGATATATACCCCGATAAAGCTTATGAACAGGGCGATAAAGCTCTTTTTTTCTATCTTCTGTTTCAGGATTGGAACCGAAAGGAAAACCAGGATTATCGGCCATATCATATTAAGCGGCTGGGCGACCTGGGCCGGTAGCAACTGGTACGCTTTAAGCAGGATAAGATAATAGAGAAATGGATTTATGAAACCAAGAATTGCTGAGTTTAAAAGTTCTTTCCTTGTGGTCAACAGAATAAGAGGAAATTTTTTACCTGTCAATACAACAATTAATAAAATCAAGGTAGAGGTAAAAGATGCAATCGTAAGCATCGTCAAAATATTCAGTTCCCGAAGGCTGATTTTAAAAGCAGTCGGAACTGTTGACCAGAATAAAACAGCCAATCCGGCATATATATAAGATTGTCGGGACTTATTCATTATTTATTTAGTGGTCTTTGCGCCTTCGTTGCGTTCCGAAAGCTATCGGAATTTGTGGTTATTGATTTAATTGATTACTTCAAATCCCGTATATGGTACCAGCACTTCGGGTATCTTAATGCCTGATTCAGTCTGGTTATTTTAAGAATTGCAGCAACAATTCTTGGCAAACCCAGGCCGTTCCATTTAAGGTATGCACCAGGCGAGTTTGTTTATCTCCTTTCTCCTTAAACCGGCGATTTAACCGGTTAGCCTGAAAAGACTCAAAATTTGAAACTGAACTTACTTCAAGCCAGCGTTTCTGGCAGCAGACCAGCCTCAAAATCGTATGTAAGGGCAGATGTGAATGACATATCACCTCCGCAAAGCCTTAATATACGATATGGAAGACCAAGTTTGGAAACAAGTCCCTCGACATGTTCCACCATTTCTTCAAGCGACTCATAGGAGTGATCGGGATGGGCTATTCTTACAATCTC
>CAVVGP010000224.1:0-10433 GCA_963747625.1 uncultured Bacteroidales bacterium
TTGCCAATGCTCTAGCACGGGGGGCCCGGCAGTGACCGTTACGTCGTTGAAGGAGCGCAGCAGGATTTCGAAGGGAATTGTGCGATTGATTGGGTTGTAATCGTCGGCAGTGCAGATTCCGACGACCCGCACTGTGGATCCCAATGGAATTGCTTCATGCTGGGGATTGGCCCGTTGGGGTGGCGGTAGATGGCGGAGAAGGGGTGACCGTCCGCCACGAGAACGTATTCGTCCTGTCCGGCTTCGCGCCCCGCCATCACGACCTGTCCTTCGATGGAGACCAGATCGTAGTGATGTCCGGTAGGAAGGTTGTCGCTGACGGCCAGTTGCCGCCAGGAGACGGGGAGCGGCGTGGCCGGCGCCTTGACCTGGGTATCCCTGATTTCGCCGCGCGTCAGGGTCAGGAATCCATCGTACACATCGGGAAAACCCGAAGCGTCGGCCAGATCGCCGATGCGCAGCGGGCTAAGGGTAAGGGTCCTGATCCACAGGCTCCTGATTCCATTCTGGAGTACCACTGCCGAGCCGGGCTGATAGTAGGTGATTGTCCCTTTCCGTGAATGAAATAAGTTCTTTAAGATAATCCTCTGCCTGATCATCTTTTAAGCCACTTTTTATGTATTTTCCGGGCTCTTTTCTGTCCTCATGGTCAGATTTGACTTCCTGTCCAAAAATCACCGGCTGCTTTATTGCATAAAAGCTGTAAACAAAAGAAAATGCAGTAATAAAGAAAAATATTATAAAGTACGGATCGAATGGAATATAATTTCCAATCATATTCAGACCGCCAAGTATAAAAAGAATAAAATAAGCGACATAAAAACTGATAGAAACAATTTTGAGCCAGTTAAGAGTAATTACACCAGAAGTGTACGAAACAAGGTTCTTAAGATTATTCTGGTGGCGCCTTATTTCAATAAATGCAAGTGTGCTGTAAATGGTTATCGAAAGAAAGAAACTTATACTGTAAATTATTCTGAGCGATATAAACTCATCGGGTTTAAAAAAGCTTCTTAAATCTCTTACCAGAGGTGTGGTTCTGAATATTACTGATAATATAAAGAAAGCAAAAAAAGGCAAAAAATGAAGCAAGGAGAGCCAATTGAACTTTCGTTCAGGATTTGTCATGAATCTTACATAAAGGAAAAGGAGAGGCCCGTAGGTAAAAGTTACGAACGGAAAAGAATACATTTCAAGAACTTTGCTGTTGATAAGGGCAAAAATATTTTCAATGCAGATCAGAAACAACCATGCTGCCATAAGCCTGTTTGCAACTGTCACGGGCTTTTTGGTAGAAACCAGCAGACCTGCAAAAAACGACTGCGAAATACCAATATACAGAACAGGATCAATGTATTCCATAAAAAAAGTGATATTTGTAGACAAATATAGCCAAATGCGTTCAATAATTGTTGTATTTTTGGAAGCAGGGATTTTAGGATAATAGCTGGGTTATTATTCATATAGTACTAAATATCAAATAATTATGAGCATTCTTCTGAATAAAGAATCAAGGGTGATAGTTCAGGGATTTACCGGAAGTGAAGGTACATTCCATGCAACTCAAATGATAGAATACGGCACGAAAGTGGTAGGAGGAGTCACACCGGGAAAGGGTGGTCAGGTACACCTTAACCTGCCTGTTTTTAACACTGTCAGGGAAGCTGTAAAGGAGACCTCAGCTGATGTATCAATTATTTTTGTACCACCTGCAGTTGGAGCCGATGCAATAATGGAAGCGGCAAATGCCGGAATTAGACTCATAGTTGGCATAACTGAAGGGATCCCTGTGTCTGATATGGTAATGGTAAAAGAATATCTTAAATCATATCAATGCAGACTTATCGGACCAAATTGTCCTGGAATAATTACACCCGGTGAATCAAAGGTCGGAATAATGCCCGGTTTTATACACAAGAAGGGAAGCATTGGAATTATATCACGCTCTGGCACTCTTGCCTATGAGGCCGTAGATCAGGTAACCAGGCAGGGTTTTGGACAATCTACCGGTATAGGAATAGGAGGTGATCCTATAATTGGAACAACCACACTGGATGCTGTCAAATTAATGATGAATGATCCTCAGACTGAAGCTATAGTAATAATAGGGGAAATAGGAGGAAATATGGAAAATGAAGCAGCCCATTGGATAAAAGAAAATGGAACAAAACCTGTCATTGGCTTTATAGCAGGACAAACTGCACCTAAAGGCAGAAGAATGGGGCATGCCGGAGCCATAATAGGAGGAAAGAACGATACAGCTGCAGCCAAGATGGAAATAATGAAGAATTGCGGGATACATGTCGTTCAGTCACCGGCTGATATCGGAGTTACAGTGGCAAAAGTATTAAAAGGGACTTCCACTTCTAATTAAAAGGAGTCTATATTATGAGCATCGCAATTGGATAAAGGAACTGCTCCGCTAATGAGGCATTGAGAGGTAAATTATTTCTTCTATATTTGCAGGAATTTTAACAATAAAGAAATGAAATTACTTGAAGGTAAAACAGCACTTATAACAGGAGCTTCCAGGGGAATTGGCAAGGCTATCGCAATAAGGTTTGCATTGGAAGGTTCTGATATAGCAATTACAAATATCGTTGATGACGAAGAGTTTAAAACAACAATCAAAGAGATAGAAGCAGTTGGGGTAAAAGCAAAAGGTTATGTTTCAAATGCAGCAAACTTTGAAGATTCTCAACGTGTTATAAATGAAGTATTTAAAGATTTTTCAAGAATAGATATTCTTGTTAATAATGCAGGTATTACAAGAGATACCCTGCTGATGAGAATGACTGAAGAACAATGGGATTCAGTAATTGCGGTTAACCTCAAATCGGTATTTAATCTGACACGGGCTGTGCTGATGACGATGATTAAACAGAAAAGCGGGTCGATAGTTAACATGAGTTCTGTTGTCGGGGTTTCAGGTAATGCAGGCCAGAGTAACTATTCAGCTTCAAAAGCAGGTATCATTGGCTTTACAAAAAGTATAGCCAAAGAAGTTGGATCAAGAAATATCAGATGCAATGCTATAGCTCCCGGGTTTATTCTAACTGAAATGACAGAAAAATTACCGGAAGATGTTAAAAAAGAGTGGGCTGAAAAAATACCTCTCAAACGCGGCGGAACCCCTGAGGATGTAGCTAATACAGCTTTATTCCTTGCGTCGGATTTGTCTTCATATGTGACCGGGCAAACAATTCATGTCTGTGGAGGTATGCTAACTTAAAAATATTTATTATATTTACCGAACCGCAGGGTGCCTATCCTTTCTAGCACGAGGAAATGCAGCGAGACATATTTATTCCACACTTATTTTAAAAAGGCGCCCTGCTTCTTTTTTTATAGACTGCTGATAAATGCACAACTTTATTTTTTTCCTGATTCTGATAATACCTGTAACAGGGTTTATTATTGAAAGATATCTTGATTATCTGAATTCCTTGATGTGGTCGGAAACTCTTCCTGAAAAACTGGAAGGTATTTGCGACGAAGAAGAATATAGGAAAAACCAGCTATATCAGAAAGACAATAACAGATTATCATTATGGTCCTCTTCTTTTAATCTTGTAATTATTCTTGTAATGATTATTGCCGGAGGTTTTGCACTGGCTGATGACCTTGCCAGACTAATCAGTACAAACATTATAATTATCGCCCTCATCTTTTTCGGAATTATAGGCTTTGTCTCAGATATTATCAATATCCCATTCGCTTATTACGATACTTTTGTTATAGAAAAGAGGTATGGATTCAATACCATGACTATTAGAACCTTTATCAGCGACCATATAAAATCATGGTTTATAGCTGTACTGGTTGGTATACCTGTTCTGGGTCTTATAACCTGGTTTTATTATAAAACAGGGCACAATTTCTGGCTGTATGCCTGGGGTTTGGTAACACTCTTTTCGATATTTATCAACTTTTTTTATTCTGAATTAATTGTCCCTATTTTTAATAAGCAAACCCCTCTGCCAGATGGTTCATTAAGAAACATGATTGAGGATTTCTCGCATAAAAACCGGATTCCGACTCAAAAATATTTACATTATTGACGGATCCAAAAGAAGCACAAAAGCAAATGCCTACTTTTCAGGTTTTGGTCCAAAGAAAAGAATTGTGCTGTATGATACCCTGCAAAAGGAACTTTCTGAAGAGGAGATAGTTGCAGTACTGGCCCATGAGATTGGTCATTATAAGAAGAAGCATGTACTGGTTAATCTTATTTTTTCTGTAATAATCACAGGATTAATGCTTTTCCTTCTATCAGTTGTTGTCAGCAGTCCCATGCTTTCCCTGGCTTTGGGATCTCATAATACAAGCTTTCATCTTGGATTGATTGTATTTGGAATTCTTTACAGTCCCATATCATTAATTATAGGAATGCTGACAAATTATATATCGCGGAAAAATGAATTTGCAGCTGACAGATTCGTGAAAGATAACTACAGACCGGAGATATTGGCAACAGCATTAAAGAAGCTTTCAGTAAAGAACCTTTCGAACATGATGCCCCACCCGGCATACGTGTTTTTTCATTATTCGCATCCTCCGCTGCTCCAGAGGATTGAGAAACTGGAATAACGGAGAAACCAGCGATTAATGCTGCTAAGTCTGGTCAGTCTAATGAAAGTACAACTTTTTTGTTCAATGCCTTTAAAGCTTTAAAGCCATTATGGAGTTTAAGGCTTTTTATTATATTTGCGGAAACTTTTTGCCTCCTTAGCTCAGCTGGTAGAGCAGCTCATTCGTAATGAGCAGGTCGTGGGTTCGAGTCCCATTGGAGGCTCACTTTTTATTTGGCGCTGTCATTTATCCATTACACATCGAACCGAAAAGCCACAGTTCTTTTCACTCCTGTATTTGAAAACTGTACTGAATTTGTAACGGATATTATAAAATAGAACAGTCGAACTATTATATTCAGTTGTGGTCCACCAGTAAGCATATATGCCAATGTAGTTGGATACTCCTGCATAACTTCGATAACCGCCTGGAAGAGCAGTAAAACCACTTTCATTAGTTGCTCCCTCATTTGGTTTTTTCCAATGAGCCGTACCTGCTTCTTTCATTTTACCACCTGTGCTTTTGGGGTCTTTAAGATATCTGAACATGGTCAACCATTCTTCATCCGAAGGCACATGCCAGCCTGTCGGGCATAATTTATTTGTGTTAACGGCGTACCAATTGTATAGAGCCCCATAAGTCTTTTTATAATCAACTGAATCATTATTGTACCACGAATAAGCAGGCGTCGTAGAATTTGCCCAGGTATCATTATCAGATATCATGGCTATTTTGGTACCATCATTTAATTTAGTGGTCTTTAAATTCTCAGCCATCCAAACCTGACTACCTAATTTTACAGTTTTATATAAATTACCGTCAATATCCTTGACTGATTTAGAATTACATCCGTTTAATAATATCATGAGCATAAAAGCTGCCAGTAATCTAACGTTTCCTCGTTGCATATTATTCTGATATATCTGATAATTGTATCAGGCTAAAAGTAATCATTAAAATTAAAAATCATAAAAGTGTAAAGTAATTAATTTGGGGAAATGAATCTATTCGCTATTTTTGTCAGGCTTTTACAGATTTGCGGGAGTAGCTCAGGGGTAGAGCATCAGCTTCCCAAGCTGAGGGTCGTGGGTTCGAATCCCATTTCCCGCTCAAATTAAAACAACACATCAGTGGCTTTTATTTTGTGCCACCATGTTCTGTCGCATCAACCGGCAGTGTCCCAGTTCTATCTATAATTAACTTGAACAAAGATTTATTTTGAAAGTATGATCTGCGAAATAAAATCAGGTTCAGCATATTCAAAGAATCCGCTCTCATAGAATTCATTTGACATATCCAGTGCATCTCCTTTTGAATTTTTATCCGCTCTTATCATATAATAACCGCCCAGATCACTAAATTTTACAACTTTTGTATTTGTCTTTTTAATCAAATCATTAAGGTGATTTATCAAAGTATCATTTTTAAATTTGCATAAAAACATATCATAAATGCCTATATTAGTGCTGTCTCCTGTAATTAAAAATTCATTGCAATTACTTACCCTGCTGTCCTTTTTAATTTCAGAAAAGAGCATATCAGTTTCAGTACAACTTTTAGAATCAATCGTAACGATAAGGAATGATGTCCTTAATAGATTGGAAGTATAATGTATGCTTGAATACTGTTTCAATATTGCATTAATAGTGTCAATTGATAGAGTATCATAAAATGAAATGGTTCCCTTGTTAAAAATCTCCTTTAATGAAATTGTACCAGACTCATAGTAGTAAAAACGATTATTATTACAGCCATTATTTGCACTTTCCTTTTTACATCCCCATTGAAATGCTACAGCAATCAATAACAGGTACTTTATGAAATTGGTCTTCAGCATATTAATGTATTGATTAAATATTATAACTTATTTTCGAATGATGTTTCAAAATGAATATTTCTCATCAAAAAAGGTAATTTCTTTCTGGATGATTTACAATATGCATGCAATTAATATTTGACGTAATAGTCATTCTTCATTCTTCAGTGGAACTGCCTATTCCAAAATCAAATTCCCATTCCTTATAGAACTGCTTCAGAAAAACCTCAAGGAATTCATGACGTTCCACAGCCAGTCTTTTTGCTGTCAGGGTATTCATCCTGTATTTAAGAAGAAGCAGCTTTTCATAAAAGTGGCTGATAGTCGACGAGGTTCCTGTTTGCCGGGATCCATTTAAAGTTAATTCTGGTTTAATTATGTCAGGATAATATATTTTGTTGTTTCTGAATCCTCCGTAATTAAATGCCCTGGCAATTCCAATAGCTCCAATAGCATCCAGCCGGTCAGCATCCTGTACAACATGAAGAAGTGGATCATTCGTTTTGTATGAGTCAGCTAAAGGTTGAGGTTGAGGTTGAGTGTTAACGCTGAATGAAATATTCTTCATTACGTATAACACCTGTTCGCTGATTTCTGACATTCTGTTCTCATCAAGGAAGTTCTTAATTAATAAATAACCCTGTTCACTATCTTCTCCTGAAAATTTAGAATCCACTGTATCATGAAGCAATGAAGTTATTTCAACAGTAAAGGGATCCGCAAGCTTCTCTATTTCGTTTATATATGATGCAAGTTTTCTGACTCTCTGAATATGCCACCAATCATGCCCGCTGTCATATCCTTGAGTAATTTCCCTGACAAGGGTTTCAGACATTTCTATTCTGGGATCTTTCTTCATTTCCTGTTTTTTAATTGCATACTGAAAATATATAAAATACTTTTGTAAAACGAAAAAATCCTAAGCAGATAACATAACCTTCAATTTATTGTTAATTGTTGCATAGAAGTAGTACAAATATAAATTCATAATGAAAATCAGGGTTCTTTTTATTGTCACATTTGTTTTGATCATCTCTTTTTTTAGCTACGCCCAGGTTGATTCGACAACAATTAAATTGCAGAAATTTCAGGTTTTGCTTGGACAATTGAAACAAAATCGTTTAGCCGATTCGATTAAAAAAGTTCAGCTTCAGAACGAATACAGTCAACTGAAATCAAATGATAACAGTGGGAAAATGAGTATTCTTGAAGAATTGAACACAATTAATGTAAAAGATTCTCTCCGTAAAGTAGATATGATTGCACGGGCCAGGTATTTAAGAAAAAGTGTTGTTGGATATCCAGTTACATTGTTTTCTGATACCATCTTTAAGATTTATACCAGAATAGGTGCTTCAACTCCTTCCGACAGGGCTTTAAATGTGACTAAACGCATAAAAAATTTATATGACAATGACTTTTTTAACCCAGATTCTTTAGTCCTTGTGGAATCAGAAAATACCACAGACATTGTATATGGCGACTTAATAGTAATCAGCATATCTGAGCTTGACGGCTATATAAACCTCAGTTCTAAAGAAGAGCTTGCCAAGGATTATTCCACAAAAATAAAAAGCGCTATCTCCTTACAAAAGGAAAAGAACAGCCTGGCTAAAATATTGGTCAGAATCGGTTTAATGATTTTAGTCATTGCAGGAATTGCCCTGCTGATATGGCTTATTGGCAAAGGCCATACACGTTCTGAGCGTTTCATTACTGAAAGGAAGAATAAATGGTTAAAAAATTTAACTTATAAAGACTATACATTCATTTCAGCAGACCAGGAACTCAGACTTATTTACTTTATTCTGAAACTGGCTAAATGGTTCTTTGTCATAGTTCTTCTTTACTTAGTTCTGCCTCTCATTTTTAGCATCTTCCCGTTCACAAGGGGCTGGGCTGCTCTGCTTTTTGCACTGGTATGGACCCCATTTAAAGGAGTATTTATATCGATATGGAAATTTCTGCCAAATCTTTTCAGCATACTGGTTATCTATTTTGTGATGAAATATGTTATACGCCTGGTTAAATACATTTTTTCAGAGATTGAGGCAGAAAACCTTAAAATAGCAGGATTTCATTCAGATTGGGCAAAACCAACCTTTGGCATTGTAAGGTTTTTGCTTTATGCTTTTATGTTTATTTTAATATTTCCTTACCTGCCTGGTTCCAATTCCCAGATCTTTAAAGGTGTATCAGTATTTCTTGGAGTACTTTTCTCATTTGGATCATCATCAGCAATAGCAAATATGGTGGCTGGATTAGTAATTACTTATATGAGACCTTTTAAAGTTGGCGACAGAATTAAAATAGGCGAGATTTTTGGTGATGTCATTGAAAAAAACATGCTGGTGACAAGGGTGAGAACGATAAAAAATGAAGAAATTACAATACCAAATTCATCTGTACTCTCAGGAAATACTATCAATTATTCTTCATTTTCGAAGAATGAAGGGTTTATACTTCATACTACAGTTACTATTGGTTACGATATCCCGTGGAAAGATATGCACCAGGCTCTTATTGATGCAGCCCTGAAAACTGATAAGATATTGAAAAAGCCTGTTCCTTTTGTACTGCAAACAAGTCTCGACGATTTCTATGTTTCTTACCAGATTAACGCCTATACCAAACATCCTAATGAACAAGCCACTATATATTCGGAGTTGCATAAGAATATACAGGACTTATGCAACGAACAAGGACTGGAAATACTTTCGCCCCATTACAGGTCTGTCAGAGATGGTAATGCAACCTCAATTCCTGCTGACTACCTGCCGAAAGACTATGAAGCACCAGTTTTTAATATTAATATGAACTCAAATGATAAAAAAGATTAATGAAGGCAGCAATTATAACAATAGGAGATGAGCTTCTGATCGGTCAGACAATGGATACAAATTCTGCATGGATAGGCTCAGAACTAAGCAAAGCCGGTTTTGATGTCTTTCGCATTACATCTGTACACGACAGGCGGGATGATATATTATACGCGCTGAATGAAGCTGCAGGAAAAGCTGATGTAGTTCTGATCACTGGTGGTCTCGGGCCTACCAGTGATGATATTACCAAACAGACTCTTTGTGAATTCTTCAACACACATCTTGTAATGAATAATGAAGTTCTCATTATGATTGAAGAGATGATGATTCGTCGCAATTTCCCAATGAATGATAATAACAGACACCAGGCAGAAGTTCCTGAGTCATGCAGAGTTTTAAAAAATATTACAGGAACAGCTCCTGGTATGTGGTTTGAAAAGGATGGAACAATTTATGTTTCTATGCCCGGTGTCCCCCTTGAGATGAAATATTTAATGACAGAAATCGTGCTTCCAGACCTAAAGCAACGCTTCACATTACAAATCATAATTCATAAAAATATAATGACTTATGGAACTTCAGAATCTAAACTGGCTGAAATTCTTACCTCATTTGAAAACGAGCTTCCCCAGGATATTAAGCTCGCATATCTTCCGGCTTCAGGAATAATAAAACTGAGACTTACTGCGACAGGAGCAGATTACAATTACTTAACAAATCATATTAATGAGCAGGTCAGTAAGTTGTATGTAACAATTCCTGATCTGATTTATGGCGAAGATGAAAATTCATTGGAAATGGTGATCGGCAAAATTCTGAAATCTGAAAATAAAACAGTTTCTACTGCAGAGAGTTGCACGGGAGGAGAGATTGCTCATTTATTGACTAGCGTGCCGGGCAGCTCAGATTATTACAAAGGCTCAGTAATTGCGTATGCAAATTCTGTTAAAACACAATTACTTGGTGTACAGGATTATATAATTGAAAGATATGGAGCTGTCAGCGAAAATACTGTGAAAGAAATGGCTATCGGCGCCAGAAGCTTGTTTAATACTGATTATGCCGTTGCAACATCAGGTATAGCCGGACCGGATGGCGGGACAGGTTCAAAACCTGTTGGAACTATTTGGATTGCAGTTGCTTCTGAAAGGAACGTTGTTTGCGAAAATCGTGTGTTCGGATCTGACAGGATTAACAATATAAAAAGGTTTTCACTGGCTGCT
>CAVVGP010000225.1:0-6797 GCA_963747625.1 uncultured Bacteroidales bacterium
GTAACTACCATTCCGGCGCAAACCCAATCCGGAATGATTGATTAAACATTTTTGCTCCCTGGCAAAAATGATATTTGTAAAGCACATTTTCCCCCATCCCAGGCATCTACTGGAAAAACCAGTGGCCTGATCACCTCTGGCCGGAGGCAACATCCCGAAAGGGAAGCGCACCAGGAAGTAGCAATAGATTAAAAGAAGCCCTGAGAATCGTTTTTCAGGGGCTTCTTAAAATGTCGTTTACCCGGCAGTCAGGCTAAAGTTTTTTGGACTGTAGCCCATCTATCTTTTCGCTGCCGTACTTTTTTCGGATTTCATCTATATCCTTGGGCTTGGTGTTTAAGCATTTTTCTTCACTGGGGCGATAGTACCACATAACTTTTTTGATCGTTGTCACATAGTAGTTCCGGGTTGGCAAAAAGAGCATCCCTATAAATCAGCACAAGTTGTGTTGATAGTGCAGGGACTGTTGTGTGGTAGGTCTAAGTGTTAAATAAAACTTACTTTATGGTCAAAGTGATCCAGGATGACTATCAGCGTGTCGATCCTGTAGTCTAGGGTCCCTTTTTCGATCTGTGTGATCCGTACTGGAGAGAAAGACCGGTGTGAAAAGCCAGGCTCTTCAGACTTATCCCGGAGTCGCCTCGTAAAGCTTTAACGAGCTTCCCGATCCCCCCTCTCCTCCCCTGTTAAGTTTGTATTAAAATTCCTTTTTGTCATAATATGATTATTCTCCGTGTCCTGTGCACTGTTTAGAGAACTGTTTCAATAACAAAAACCTGGTACCGGTTTTTTATCCTTTTTACGGATTATCCCATTTGCAGAAAATTCACTCCATATAATTTGTAGATTACCGGTGTCAACCATTTTGAAACCGCCAGCGCACTCAAAATGAATTTGAACATTTTTGCTTTTTATTGTTCTCATATCTTCGAATTCTTAGGAAAATTCTCTTTCCCTGTCGGCCCTGCCTTAATGGTTACCTCTGTACCATTTGAAGCAAAGAAAGGAACAGACTTATAAGTTAACACAGCATTTTCTTTACAAATTCTAATAGCTTCTGGTTCTTCAAAAGTGGCCCAAGAGCTTCTTTTTCTTTATTCCCGATGACAAATATTGATTTCATGACAAGATATTTAAGTTATTTTCTAACATAAGAAGATTTGCATCAAATCTTTGAAAAAGAGAAAAAATAATGGGGATAACGAAATTTAGATAATTTAAAAAACGATCTGTTGGTTTCATTTTATTCTGATTTTTTTGTAGAGTCTGTTATCTTTTTCCTAAAACTTTATTTAAGTAAGCATTGTCCACAATTAGAAGTTAAGTCAGAAGCTGAAATAAAATTAGGAAAATATAAAACTGATAAAGGGAAGGAGAGAACTAAGGTAATTCGACCTGATATTACAATTTTTAATGAAGATGACCCAATTGCCATAATTGAGTGCAAAACCCAGTTAGGGTGGAATAGAAATGATTGGAAAAATAATTTTGAAAGTCGGATTAATTTATTACGTTCAAAATATAAAAATGCAGAAGCATATTTATTAGTAATGACAGGTTCAAACTGGGGTGGATTTAAAAGTGACGTAGAATTTAATTCAAGGTATTTCTGCATTTTAGATGATATTTGGCCTACACAATATGTAAATTCCAGAAATATACAATCGAGAGTTGAGGAGCTATTTAAGAGGATAAGTAATCAGGCAATGTTATAACATAAGTCCAAATGGCAATAGATTTTATTAATTATGGTTTCGTTTTTTCTCTTATCCCAACCTGATAACAGTTGATAAAGCCTCATTTTATATTGACATAAACCAGTTAATTGAGGTCGTCAAATATGGGTATATAAAAGATATAATTAAAATCCTCAGAGAATCCATATCGAAGGAGGAGTATAACCTCATTAAAAAAGAAAGTATCCCCTGTGTGACCTTATCTGACTGAGCTAAAAATAAATTTGTTTTAGCCTCCCGGCTTTTTAATCTTGAATAAGAATTTAGCAACGGGACGAAGTTTAAGCACCTTCCACCGATGAAGCGAGGCCTCTGGAGAAATTTGGGGGTTTTATACTTAATAGTTTCTTTGAAAGCTAGATGCCATTTAGGCTAAAGGCATATTGCTGATAGTTTATCAATTCTCGTTCCAAGTGCAAATCAATCCAACCTTTTTCTTTGTGGCTTAATTCAACCAAATCCCAAGAAGACATATTTTTGAAGGTGTCAGATATAATATCTAATACCTGGTTTTCCTCTTTAGTAAACAAGTTAGGATCAAATTCTAATTCAGTCACAAAAGTCTCCTTCGCAGAACCGTTACTGTCTTTAATCCATTTTGAAGAAATAATATTCTCATTTTCAAAATAGGCATATATATTATCGTAACAGGAAGGAACGGGACCATAATCAATGGCACGATAGGATAGTCCAGTAATAGAATATCCATATAACTTGTAATTCACGAAATCGGTATAGAAGAGGAGCTTATTTAATTTTAATTTATCATTAAATTCAATATTGCATTTACTAATGAATGCGATCAGAACACCTGCAATCTTTTCTTTATTTGGCCTTCTGTAACCAGTAAAGCTGCCTGGCTCTGTATATTGATTTAATTTAACATAAAAAGGTTTTGAAGATTTTTCCTCCTCGATTAAACAGGAGACCTTTTCAAGGGCATTAGAGTAAGAACCGTTTGAGAAATGATGTTTTGCTTTCTCAAGCATTGTTTTAAATACCTCAGCTTTGTCCGCTGTTGATATTAAATTTCCTATTGCTGGAGTAGGAATTTCTCCCTTCTCATAATTACTATAACCATTTACCCCTAATCCAAGCACTTCGCTCATTTTTGATGCAGGCAGATCATACTTCTCCCTGATAGTACGAATTTCATCAGGGAAAGGAATAAAATATCTCTCCCTGTACTGGTTTTGCGCCTGCAACAATGTTACGGTATCTGCTTCTGTTGTTGTGAACTCTTCTTCACATTTTTCACATTTATAAAAATGCTCAACAACTTTAAATACTTCTTTTTTGAAAGTTAATTCATTTCCTGTTTTTTGCAAATGTGCCTGCCCATTACAATATGGACAATCAATAATCTGGTTCATAATTTCCGTTCTTTAAGTGGATAGGTTATTGATATTTCTGCTTTATGGAATGACATACAGTCAACTCTTTTATCCTTTAATCCTATACTGACCTTTATATAGGTCTCAACCCCTTTTATTTCAATCCCAAATTCCCAATAATCAGGCTTTGCTATCTCATGCGTGTCTTTATTGGGTCCACTTTTATAATTTTGGTAGGTAAGTTTTTTAAGATATTCAATCCTTTCAATCGGTACAAGGTCTATTTCTGCAAGAAATTCGAGGTTTTTATCCCTTGGCCTAAAGGCAACATCAAAGAACCGGATTTTTTCTCGCAAATCTTTTAAAAATGCCTCTACCTGATCTTGAGTTACCATTATTTACCATACAAATATAATACAAATATAATTGAATTCAACAATTAAGTTGTACTATTTACATAAAATTGACAATATTTCAACTATTTTGTGGCCATGTTCAACATAAACTTGAAGTAGATTCTAATTAATAGATTGAAGAATGCTTCCAGTTATAAAAGAAAGAACCTATAAGTTATTAGTTTATAGGTTTTTGTATTTTTGCTTTGTAGCGGAGAGAGGAGTATTTATTATTTACTGTCTAAAATGATCGAAGGAATTAAAAATCAATTCTTACAATCATATAAAAATTGTGAACTTTTAATATTGTTTTGATATTGAAATTATACAATTGCACTACAATGGATTTTATGAAACCTTATATTAAATTGTTATACTGCACATTAGTAATTTTAACCCATGTGACTGGCAGTCACAAGGTCAGGGGTTCGATTCCCCTAATCTCCACAATTAAAACACCATATAAAGCAGAATCCTGTAGTCTTCTGATTTACAGGATTCTGTTTTTAATAAATACTGCTTTTATATTTTTCTTGTCGCAGAAAAAGGCGGCTTTACAGTAATAGTAAATTTCCTTTAACTCTTCTTAAAGTCAGATAATAATTATTTTAATAGTCAGATCCTATCTATCAAACTCTAATGCCTTTTTCCCTTGCAGTGGTTTTGGTTTAAATAGTCTTACTCCAAGTGTAACCTGGTGACTGTTAAATGCATTTAATTCTACATTGGTACTAAAGTTAAATGAATAATTCAGCATGATTCCTTTGTATACTTCGCCTCCTATTCCAACTCCATAGATTCCTCCTGTTCTTATAAGTATATTACCCCAGAAGCGCTTATTCCAAGTAACTGTTGGTGCTATTTCGAATAAAACAGGAACATGCTCACCCCCTCTTAAAATAAAAAGCGGCTTTAAATCCCATTTACTATCGAGAGTAAATGAATATGAAGCATGCATAAGGAAGTTTTTGAAAGGTCTATACGTCAAATCACTGTTGGCGTACTTAACTGTACCGAACATGACATTTGAAAACAGGAAACCTGCCTCTGCATCCTTGTAACGGTATAAAGCACTTACATCAGTTGCAAATTTAATTTTTGACTGCTGCTGACCGTACATAAGTGCAGGGTCAAGGACATAAGTTGGATCGCTGTAATATTTCGCAAGATCAATTGAATTTCTATAAAACCCTACAGATAAACCAAAGTTAATAAAATGCGTATTGGCAATTTTTACTTCATAAGTGTAAGTCCCTAGAATCAGAGTTTGCTTAAAAATATCAGTCATATCGTAGATAAATCTGCCCCCGAATCCTACCCTGCCAATCTTATCACTATAACTAAGCTGATAGGTTTTGGGACCTCCGTCTATCCCGGTCCAGTCCGAACGATAGTCACTAAAGAGTGTCTTTCCATTATGGATACCAGCACTGGCTGGCGAGAGAACGAAAGGATTGACACCGTAACCTTCCATAAAAGGAAACTGTTGGCCAAAAGCTATTGCCGGAATTAATACAAGCAATATGGTTACAATTTTTTTCATATCTGTAGTTTTTAATTCATCAATATTTTTCACCTGATAATGTTTACTGCACCTTTAATTATGCCCTTAGTTGAAGATTTTATTATGTAATAATATGTTGCAGAAGGCAGCGGGTAACCATTCCAGGTTCCATCCCAATCATTTTTATAATCATTTGACCTGTAAACTGCTTGTCCGTACCTGTTGTACACTGTCACCTGTATTTTACCATATTGCTCCAGATCAGGTATATACCAGTAATCATTCACTCCGTCATTATTAGGTGTGAATAGCGACATGATGTTGTTAAATGTAGGCAGTGTGACAATAGATTGAGAAACATCAGGTGCCGGATTCCAGTTCTCATCACCATCCTGTGTGGCGGTGATTGTCAGATTACCATCTTGATTAATTGTCATCGTATTACCAGTCAGGCTGGCGATATTCGGATTGGATATTTCAAAGTTAACGGTCAGCCCGCTTGATGCTGTTGCAATAAGCTGATACTGATTTGTGATCCTTAATCCGGCAGGGATTTGAGAAAAAGTAATAGTCTGATCAGCTTTATCGACCGTAAGAACTCCATTTACATAATCGAAGCTGTAATTACTATCTGATCCGCCGGATATCAAAATAGGATATGTACCGGCATCTGCTGATTCCGGGGCTCCGCTGCTGCTAATCGTAAATTGAGGAACCGGATCACCGCTTACCAGACCATCAATAGTGAACTCTGACCCTGAGAAAATCAAAACAGTCCCGTAAGTTTTTGAAAGACTATTTGCTGTTATTGTCAGCACTTTAGGTGTTATATCTGCAAACAAGACAGGTTGTGATAAGGTATAGTTATATGAATCAGTCCCATCTATGGCAAAACCAGATGTCACAACCTGTATACCGATACCGGCATTTTTATCAGAGAATGACCCTGTTACCCCTGTTGAGATCAAATTAACAACGTCCGTTCCGAATATTCCTGCAAGGATTGCGTTGTCAGTATTCAATGTTACAGCAGTGGTCCCATCATAGACTTTATTATTTGCTACCACGCCTGATATTGTCAGACTGGCCTGGGTAATATCAGCAGTTAAAGATGGTTGGGTCAGAGTATAATTTATTGCATCTACTCCGACAAGTGTAAATGAGGCTGTTGAAACTGGTTTACCCGTACCTATATTTTTATCTGCAAAAGTGCCCGTGGCTAAAGTTGAATTCAGGGAAGCATCATCTCCTGCCAGAACACCAATAAGTGTGTCACTAGCCGTATTTAAAGTGGCTGTTGTTGTACCGTCATAGACTTTATTATTAGCTGTTACTCCAGTAATTGTCAACCCGATCGGATATATGTCAGCTGTGAGTGTCGGCTGAGTCAACGAGTATTTGTACGCATCCGCTCCGCTTAGGATAAACCCTGAAGTAATAACCATTTTGCCTGTCCCTGCATTTTTATTTACAAAGTTGCCTGTGGCTCCGGTTGAGATAAGACTGACAACATCTGTTCCTAAAGCTCCTACAAGAGTCGCTCCTGTTGTGTTCAGCACGGCAGCCGTGGTCCCGTCATACGTTTTATTATATGCTGTAACGCCTGTGACAACCAGTCCGGATGATGTGATGCTGGCTGTTGCTGTAGGTGCACCAACAAAAGATAAGGTATAATTTGATGCATCAGTACCTGTAAGGGTTGAACCGGTAAGACTGACAGTCTTATTCTGGCCGACTAATGCGTCGCTGAAAACTGCAACCGCTGTAAGTGTTACATTGTCACTGCCTGAAATAGTCAGAAGAGTCAGGTTATTTGTTGCAATCGTAG
>CAVVGP010000226.1:0-7901 GCA_963747625.1 uncultured Bacteroidales bacterium
ATATATTTTCCATCATACGAAATCTGAGGAGATCTTGCAGAATAGAACTCAGATGTAAGGATTTTAACCTGTCTGTCAGGTTTTGCAGGATCCAGTTCCACAATCTGTGCTTTAGGTAAATATCTCCAGCTATCACCGGTGATATAATTTGCATTCTCTGTCTTTGTGTTTGTCCTGGTAAAAATTATCTTACCATCAGTCGACTTTTCCTTGCAGGATGAAAAAAAGAATCCTGAAGAGCCAAATGCCATTATGAGTGTGAGGACTATAATTGCTCTTATTCTGTTCATTGAAGGTTTTTTTATGGTTCTTTGACCGTAAGGATCTGATTAATTTTAATATTTTCCAGTACCTGCAATTTACCGGAAGGCCATTTTATCTCTATTTTATCGACTATTGTATCTTTTGCCAGTCCGAAATGTATTCTTGGGTCATTCTGTGAAAGATAGCCAGTTGTGCTTATTCGCTGTGCCGATTGCAACTTTCCTCCGGAGGTTAGTTTTATTCTGGCTCCGATTCCGTCCCTGTTGCTGGTTGTTCCAACCAGGTTGAGAGTTATCCAGTTATTCTCGTTCCCTTTATTGTTTCTGAGAAATGATCCTCTGTCATTAAGGTTCACTATATAGGCATCTATGTCGCCATCATTATCATAGTCAGCAAAACAGGCACCCCTTCCGACAAATTTTTCTTTAAAATAGCTCCCAAGGTCCCATGAGACATCCTTGAATTTCCCGTTGCCTAAATTTTCAAATACCTGGTCCTCCATTCCGTACAAATGTTTCAGTGCTCCATTTGTTTTATAAAGATCGACTAACCCGTCATTGTTATAATCTATGAAAGAGGAAGACCATCCGACGAACTGACCTGCCGGCATGGCAATGCCGGCAGGATATGATTGTTCTGAAAAAATACCGTTTCCCTTGTTTTCATAGAGTCTGCAATATTTGTCATCAGATATAAACATATCCATTCTGCCGTTTCCCAGGTAATCGGCAAAATCAACCGACATACTTACGGCCGATTCTCCTGACTGGCCGAATGCTGTTCCTGACGGTGTCCCCATATCAGTGAAACTCTTACCTCCGTTATTATGCCACAGGTAGTTCATTGAATGGTCATTGGCAACGTAAATATCCATAAAACCATCATCATCATAATCAGCTGCGCCTACACCCATTGCTCTTCCATCCCGGTCAATTATTCCCATCTTTTTTGTTACATCCTCAAAAGTACCATCCCCGTTGTTGTGATACAGGACATCAGGCTGGGCGTCATAAGCCAGTGGGCCCGGAAATCCGTCAGGAGCATAAAAATATTTATAACTGGGATCAAAAGTGAGATATTTGCCAACGTAAAGATCGAGGAAACCGTCGTTATCATAATCGAGCCATACTGCTCCTGTGTTGAAATCAGTTTCTTTTCCTCCCACGTTGGCCTTACTTGTTACATCAGTAAAGGTTCCGTCACCGTTGTTTTTATAAAGGACATTTGTTCCGTAATTGCTTACATACAAATCGGGGTAGCCATCATTATTAAAATCACCTACGGTCACACCCATACTATACCAAGGTCCGCCTACACCGGCTTTTTTGGTCACATCTTCAAAAGTACCGTCTCCGCGATTATGATACAGATGATTTTCAGGCATAATTTTTGGTTTTTCACCACTGCTTATGCCTTTAAGCCATGTCCCGCTGCATACATATAAATCCATATATCCATCCTGATCATAGTCGAGAAATGCAGCTCCTGCTCCGCTTGATTCAACAATGTTGTTGAGTTCTTTGTCGCCGATAGAGTGTACAAAATCAATACCTATCTCTTTCCCTATTTCCTGGAAGTAGTCTCCGTTTGGGGCAGGAACAGTATGTTTTTGTGAACCGGTAGAAGATTTATTGGATTGGCAGGCGGAAATTGTCAACAAAAAAATACAAAGGAATGCCTGGCTAATATATTCCTTTGATTTGTTGCAAAACTTATTTTTTACAAGCATTGTTCGGGTTATCTTATATGAATTAATATTGTTCTTAAATCTCTTCAATCATGTTGTCAAAGCAGACGGTTAAATCCAAAGGCCCCAAATATAATAATTTTCATTTATTCATAAAAAAGAGACTGCCCTTCAGTCATCGACCTGTTAACCGATCGGGGCATTTCAGGTATTTTTTACAATTCCTTTATCTGTCTCTTTCTTTCAATGAACCGATAAACCTATTACCCATTCAGTTGCTTGAACTAACCTAAACAATATCAACCTATAACCCTTAAAACGAATCCTGACTATGCAAATAATACAGGATATTTATAAACTTATCTTTTTAACTAAGATTTACAATGTTACGTTCCTGCTATTAAACGGGCATTAAAACGAAATTAAAAAAGAATTAAAGTTTAATCCCCTTTATCACTTTCTTCTTTACCTTTACCTGAGATGTTGTTGGAAAAGTCTTTGTGAAACTCTGTATCACTTCTGTGTCCTTGGTGTGAGTTCTTATAAAAAGGTTTTTCAAACTGTCGGCAGCAGCAAGGTAACAACAGTTCCTTTGTTAATCTGCGATGATATTTCGACCGTTCCATTATGGTTTTTGATTATCTGGTTTACAAGAGGGAGACCAATGCCGGTCCCTGAAATTGTGATAGTATTGGCGCCACGGTAAAAAGGTTCAAAAACCTTTTGGAGATCCTCTTCAGATATCCCGATTCCCTTGTCTTCAAATTTAATCTCAATAAATTTTTCAATATGCCGGAACTTTACATCAACAGAATGATCATTAGAGTATTTACATGCGTTATCTATAAGATTTGAAACTGCTATTTTCAGCAGGGATTCATCTCCAACAACTATCATCTGGTCAGAATCGGTAAGTGAATTATCGATTGAAATATTTATATGATACTCGCTGTTGAATTTATTTATCTCTTCCTTGGCCTGCCAGAGAATTTCATCTATTCTGATTTTTTTATTAAAATTCATCGGGCCTTCGGCACTTGTTCTTGCTATCATCAGCAGCCTGTTTGACAGGACAATCAGAGATTTTATATCATCCAGCACTGATCCCAGTGCAGTTTTATAATCTGCTGCTGACCGGTCTTTCATCATCAGTACCTCCAGCTGGCCATTTATCGAAGTTAGTGGTGTTCTTAATTCATGCGAAGCATTCGAAATAAAATTCTTCTGCATTGCAAATGATGTTTCAAGACGTTCGAGCATATTATTAAATGTTTTTGCCAGTCTCCCGATCTCATCAGTCCCATTCCCTTCATCTACTCTTAAATCAAGACTTGTAATAGAAATATCTTCAACTTTTTTTACAACATTTGAAATAGGCTTTAGAGCTCTGCCGGAGTAAAACCATCCTGCAATAAAAAAAAGTAACAAACTTACCAGACAGACAATCGCTAATATGATTTTTAATTTTTCAAGATGTAAGGAACCTTCTTCATCAACAGCTGCCGCGACAATAACAAAACGGTCGTATTTTGTATAATAAAGTGTAGCCAGAACATCATAAGTATCTTGTTTATAAGTGATATCATATCCTTGCCTTACCCGCTGGATAATATTATTATTTATATTTATATCAAAGTTTTCATCTGATTTGTACACTGTATCACTTTTATAATTCAGAATAATAATCTTTTCATTTTGAAGGAAAACTGGATTATTGTTCTCAATTCTAAGAACTCGATTCGTTTCAACCTGGTTTGTATTGAACAGCAGATTAGCTGTGCTCATAGCTTTTTCCCTAAGACGGCCGTAAAAATCCTCCATCCGGAAACGAGATGAGGAAATATAAATGGCAACTGATGCAATTATCATAATTGCTCCTCCCAGCAGGAGGAACTGCAATGTCAATCTTGTCCTTATCTGCATTCTAAATCCTAAAAATCTCCAAAAACATAGCCAAACCCAACTCTGGTGTGAATCAGCTTTTTATCGTATCCTTTATCAATTTTCTTTCTTAAGAAATTAACATAAACATCTACAACATTTGTCCCGAAATCAAACTTAATATCCCATACTTTTTCAGCAATATCAATTCGGGAAAGGACCCTTCCGCTGTTCCTCATGAAATATTCTAGCAAAGAAAATTCTTTTGCAGTCAGGTCAATATTTGAGTGACCTCTTCTTGCAACTTTTTTTTCCAGATCCAGTTCGAGGTCACCGACTATAAGAATATTTGTGGGTTTGGATGAGTGATCAGGTTTTCTCATTAAAACTTTTACCCTGGCAAGCAATTCCCTGAATTCGAAAGGTTTGACCAAGTAATCATTGGCACCGGCTTCAAAACCAATAACTTTATCATCGGTTGTTCCCAATGCCGTAAGCATAAGGATAGGCACATTTGAGTCCGATTGTTTTAGCCTTTTACATAATTCCAGACCACTTATCCCGGGAATGATTATATCAAGTATGAACAGATCATATTTGTTCTGTTTGGCAAGTTTTTCAGCTGATAAGCCATCGTATGCTATTTCAGCGTTGTAATTATTTTCTTCGAGTCCCTTTTTTATAAATGACGCTACTTTTTTTTCATCTTCAACAATCAATATTTTCATTGATCATAATTATAAAAATTTATACCTTATATTATATATACTCTTTAAATTGCTGAAATATCCTTCTATTACCGGACCCGTCTTATAGAAGCAAATATACGTTATTTGGTTTCAAGTTTGATTATTGCAAGTCTAAAAGTACTCAATCCGGTTCTTAATACAGGTGCAGCCGGACTCGCAATTGCGAGCATCCGCCATTTGGCGAATCCGTAGCAATCTTCCAATCAAACTGGCAAGCATATTAATTTGGATATACCTTTTATTATATAGTGAAACGGAACAGGTACTCATTTTACTATTTAAACAAGATTCCCTTCACGGGCTGGTCTTTTATTACTTTATCAGAAACATTCTGAATTTTATTATTTATTTGATAAAAAATCATCTTTCTAATTTGGTTTTGGTTTAAATTGGACTAAATATCATTCGATTGCGATGTTATTTTTGAGAATGTAAAACATTTGAGCACAATCTTTTAAATATAATTTTAATAATATTTTAATAAAATTTTAATGGAATTTGATAAAAAATAAGATTTGGATATTGTTTTTGTTATTTTTATTTATACCTTCGTTAGCCGTGAACCTATCGCACATCGTTGAATAAAGTAAAATGCTTGTTTTATATTATAAACCCTTTTAACTAACATGTTTAAAAAACGACTGACTATGCAAATTTCTACCAATTTACGGCGCATTGCGCTGTTTTTTCTCAGCATGGTGCTTTCTTCGAGCATTATTTTTGCTCAGGAAAAAACCATTACCGGGAAGGTGACTTCAAGCGAGGGACCTCTGCCTGGTGTTAACGTTACAGTTCAGGGCACTACGGTAGGGGCTATCACTGACATGAATGGTAGCTACTCTATTAAAGTGCCAGGTTCGTCATCAGTTCTTGTCTATTCAATGATTGGTTTTACTACCGCTCAAGTGACCGTAGGTGCACAGAGTGTGATCGATCAGGTACTTCAGGCAGCAGTAACTGGCCTTAGTGAAGTAGTTGTGACAGGGTATACCACTCAGAGGAGAAAGGATTTGACCGGTGCTGTTGGAACTGTAAACAATACAGAACTAACGGCTGTACCTGTTTCAAACATCAGTAATGACCTTCAGGGACGTGCTGCAGGGGTTACCGTAACAGGAAGCGGTCAGCCAGGAGCTACATCATCAGTAAGAATCAGGGGATTTTCTTCATTTCAGGATAATGACCCTCTTTATGTTGTTGATGGAATCCCGACCCAGGACATTTCCGCTCTGAACCCAAATGATGTTGAGTCTATTTCTGTACTGAAAGATGCCGGTGCCGCTTCTATTTATGGATCAAGGGCATCAAACGGTGTTATCATCGTTACCACCAAAAAGGGTGGAAAAGGTACAAAAGTGACCTACAGTATGTATGCAGGCTGGGACGACCCGGGCAAAGGTCCGACAAACTTGTGTAATACACAGGAGTATGCTAATCTTCAGTGGCTTGTATACCAGAATGACGGGGTGGTAATTAATAACCCTATTTATGGTCTTTCCACAAACCCGACTCCTACCTTACCCAGCTGGGCTGCAAATACCAACTGGTACGAGGCTATGACCCGTACAGCTTTCAAACAAAATCATGACCTCACCCTGTCGGGAGGTAATGATAATGCAAAATTCTTTGCTGCAATCGGTGTTAACCAGGATAATGGTATTATAATTTACAACTACGCTAACAAGTATTCATCAAGGTTCAATTCAGAATTTACTTTCCTGAAGAACCATGTAAAGATCGGAGAAAACTTTGCATTTACTTTCCAGAGCAGTAATGGTGTCGCTAACCTGAATGAAAGCAGCCCTATCCAGATGGGTTCTTACAGGAGCCAGCCAATTATCCCTGTTGTTATACCTGCTGGGGAAACAATTACAGGATTATCCCATGTTTACGAACCAGGTGACTGGGGAGGAACAGGAATTGCCAACGTTCTTGGTCAGGCTTCTAACGAAGTAGCTGATCAGACCAGGAATAAAGACAACAATGTATGGGGTATCAATCTGATCGGTAGTGCTTTTATTGATGTTAAAATACTTCAGGGCCTGAATTTCAGATCGACATTAGGAGGCAAATGGTATGATGGTTACAGTCACACCTACACATATGCAACTTATGAAGGTTCAGAAAACGTCAGTACACCAAGTTATAATGAGTATGCTGACTACGGTGAGGAATGGACATGGTCAAATACTCTTACTTACGACAAAACATTTGGTCAGAATAAAATCCTTGTTGTTGCAGGTTACGAAAGCAATGAATACGGTATTGGCCGTGACATGAGTGCATCAGCTGCAGGTTATTTCACCGACGATCCTAATTATCGTACTCTTACCAATGGTGCTAAGATTACCGGTGCCTATTCCGATTATTATACACCTACAACACTATTATCGCAATTCGCAAGAGCCGATTATTCTTTTATGGACAGGTACCTGTTAAGCGCTACAGTGCGCCGTGACGGATCATCTAAATTCGGATCGACCAATCGTTGGGGGGTATTCCCTTCATTCTCTGCAGGATGGCGTATAAGTGATGAGCCATTCTTCAAAGGTGTCAGTTTTATCAACGACCTGAAATTAAGAGGTTCATGGGGTACCATGGGTAACCAGCTGGCTGTTTCTTCAGCAAACCAGTTCTATACATATGGTGGTGATCCTTCAACATCCTATTATGCTATAGATGGATCAACAAGTGGATCAACACAGGGATTCCGCCCGGTACGTATCGGTAACCCAGATGCAAAATGGGAAACCAACATTACAACTGATTTCGGATTTGAAACAACTTTCCTGAACAGTAAATTTAATATTAAATTTGACTGGTATAAAAAGCATACAAAAGACCTTTTGTACAATCCTACATTGCCAGCTACAGCAGGTGCAGCAACAGCTCCATATATTAATATAGCTGCCATGACGAATACAGGAATTGACCTGGAACTTGGTTACAAAAATAAATGGGGTGACTTCGGGTTCGATGGAAGTGCTGTAATGACTACCTTTAAAAATAATATTGATAAAATTGCTGAAGGAATTAATTATTTTGACGCTAACGGAGGTTCCAGAATCGGTGCTTTCAACAGGAACATGGTAGGCCACTCAATGTCGGAATTTTTCGGTTATAAAGTTATCGGACTGTTCCAGAGTGCTTCTGATGTTGCTTCTTCTCCGACACAAGATGGAGCTGTACCAGGTGTGTTCAAATATGCTGACCTTAACCATGATGGCAAAATTGATGCTTCTGACAGGACATTCATAGGTAATCCTATTCCAAAATTCACCTATGGCTTGAACCTTGCAGTATCATATAAGAATTTCGAT
>CAVVGP010000227.1:0-13485 GCA_963747625.1 uncultured Bacteroidales bacterium
TCAATTTTACTTAGTCTTACCGGAGGGATAATAGGTATTTTGCTTGGAATTGCTGCATCGAAGATAATAGGATCCACAATGAACTGGCCTATTGTTGTATTGCCAAGTTCTGAGATTTTGTCATTTGCCGTCTGTACAATTATCGGAGTGTTCTTTGGATGGTATCCTGCAAGAAAAGCTGCCAGCCTCGATCCGATAGATGCACTGAGGTATGAATAAGGTCTTATGGTCCTTGGGTTTTGCTGATGTTACTGTTTAAAATCCTTGTTTTTCTTTAAAAGATAAGGAAGAAGATAATCTGCAAGCGGAACTGGGTCATGAGTTTTGGCCCAGTTTGATGTCAGTTCGTATTGTTCCTTCATGTTACTGAAGCTGAACATCAGAAAATCTTTCTCAAAATCAGGTATCCATACATAGCTGAGAGGAACCAGCTCAGGTGCCTGTACAGAAAAGGCTTTCAGCCTTTTAATCAACCCTTTTTTAAGGATATTATCAAGCGATATTCCTAACTTGTCAAAACTACCCTTATCATTTATACCCAGAGCTTTTAATTCTTCACTTACTTCAGGAATACTATCACTTTTCCTGCTGATGAAGTACACTTTTTCAACACCCAAACCCCTGTACTTTTCAAAATCGAGCAATGCTTTAAAAGGGATATGGTCTTCACCTACTCCACCGTCGATATATTTCACATTAGGTATTGTTTTGACATTTCTTATCCTTACAGCGGGAAACGCAATTGGAAATGAGGTTGATGCCATCAGAATATCGACAAGGTTCAATGTTTCATCAGATTCAGCATTTATATCACGGCTGCACATCCTGTAAACAGTTTTTTTGAGATCCATTTCATTCAGATGAGTGAAGGAGATTGAAGTCGTGTATGGCAAGTCACCAATACTATGATAGCCCAGCCTGTCCTCAACAACACTTGTAAAGAATTTTCGCGCAGGTTCAGTATTGACCGGAAGCTTTTTACCTTCCTGAATAAATATATCACTGTTATTTAGATTATAAAGGATTTCACGATACTCTGGAAATGTAATTTTACCAGAGAGAATGCCATTCAGCATTACCGAATTCAATGCTCCGGAACTCACCCCTGAAATAAAAACCACATTTTTCAGCATTCCACGATTATACAACTCTTCGAGCAAAGCTGCTTCCTGGGGAATACGTGCAGCAGCACCTGTCATAATAATGGCAGTTCCACTCCTCTTTTGAAAAATATGACCATTTGTACCATTATCACTTTTTCCGGAAAAGAATAAAACCGGAATTACCATAACAATTACCAATCTGTAAAATACTTTCATTTTTTTCATTTACTCTCTCTTTACAAATACAATCAAAGTTAGGCAATCTTTTAATACCCCTGAACCAGTTGAAACAGAAAAGCAAAGCCCGCAAAGAATTGAATCTCAGCGGGCTTTGATGCATATAAATGTGCAAAGTCTTTATTAGCGTCTTTCATGCCCTTCCTGGGTACTCCGTGTATTTTCTCGCATTTGTGGAAGGACTCTGACATGCTGCCCGATATTAGTCCCGTAATAATATGACTTCTGAGCCGGCCTTGAAATTCCGGTTCTTCTTTCGTTGACAGCACTTCTTCTCAGTTCATTCGCCCTCGCCCTGTCGGCCTGAGTAAATGCAAATGTTTTTTCACCGTTCTCATTGAAGCCTCTTATACTCCTGATTTCATTTTCCTTATATATACTTCGATAATAGTATCTGGGATAATTTGAAACATAGAACTGGTAATGCATCCATGGTTGGAAAACATCCACATCTAGAGCTACAACAAATGCATCGTACAAATCAAATCCTGCATACGTAGGCGGCAATCCGTATGAAAACAGCCACTGACCGTCATCAAGGTATACAAAATCCTGGTTTGATAAATCATAGAAAGTTTCAATATCAGGAATATAATAATACCTTACCCCCGGGTAATAAGCTGGCGCCCAGGCAGGATTTATATATCGTCGAGGTTGAGCCTGTAAAGTTGATGATCCTGTTCCGCCAAAAACAGGCAATAAAATAACAACTGCTATAGCAATTCCGATTTTTCTTAATGTTTCCATAATTTTAAAGTTTACTTAATTTTATAGTGAGGTGAATTATCACTTCTTAATTCCTTGACTGCAAATTTATCTCTTAATACAGAAGGGTGAATTAAGCCAACATTAAGTAAAGATTAAGACAAGATTAAGAAAGGATTAATCAGAATAATTGATCTGAACATGATTTTGAATTTATTGTTTAACAAAAACGAAGAGTTTATTTAATCAAAACAATCATTGAAATCTTATTTTCAATAGTGGTCCGTCAAAAATAATATTGGAAGAGATTTCTCATTGACTCTGAATATGACATTAGTTTATAAATTAGACAATAAATGGCTCTTTTACTGCGTTTTTACACTTTTTATATCTATATTAGAATTGGGTTACAATATAACATAGTTGAATTTCAATGAAAGGGGAATCTTCAATCGAATGAAAAATTAAGAAAAAATATGAATAAATTTATTTTTACAATTTTTTATGCCTGATCCCCGATACTCAAAATCCTGTTTAATTTTATTAAAGTTTATAAGCAAGAATATTATCAGAATTCCGACCATCATTAGTTGACCTTTTATAGAGTTGACTATTAAAATTAATATCTTTGAAAAAACAGAAGAAAATGGAAAAAACCTTGATTATAATGAGGGTTCATATGCAGAAAAAAACACCTCTTCTTTTCATCATGTTTAATATTTCTTTATTTTCTTATTCTCAAAAAACCCAGAAAACAGATTCTATACCATCTTTTACACTGGGAAACTGTATTGATTATGCTATGGAACATCAGCCGGCTCTTAATCAGGCGCTAATTAATATTACTGTTACCAAAATCAATAACCGGATAAACCTGTCAGGATGGATGCCACAGTTAAATCTTTCAGGGAACCTGTTACATTATAATCAATTACCTACAGCACTTGTCATTAATCAGGCTAATCCCGGCGGTCCACCTTTAGAAACACATACAGGCGTGTCCAATACCTTTATTCCTGTTATATCTGCTTCACAGACAATATTCAATCCACAACTTCTGCATGCAGCCAAAATAGCACCGTTATATATCAAGCAGGCTGAACAAATGAGTGATAGTGCAAAAATTAATGTTGTCTCATCTGTAAGCAAATCATTTTATAACCTTCTGCTTACTCTTGAGCAAATTGATGTACTAAAAGAAGATACTACCCGGCTGGGCAGAAATGTACTGGATACTTACCATCAATATGTGGGGGGCATTGTTGATGTCACAGATTATGAACAAGCTATAATCACATTGAATAATTCCAGGGCACAGTTAAAACAGCAAACTGAAAATATATTCCCGGAATATGCTGCACTCAAACAGACTATGGGCTTTCCTCCCGAACAACAGTTTAATGTAGCTTTTGATACGACACAAATGCTGAATGAGATTTCATTCGATACACTTCAACTGCTTCAATATGAGAATAGAATTGAATATCAACAGCTTCAGACTGCTAAAGAATTACAGCACCAGCTTACCAATTATAATAAATTTTCATTTCTTCCTACTGTATCCGCTATTTACGATTATTTTTATGAATACCAGAGTAATACATCTTCAGATCTCTTTAATACGGCATATCCCTATTCCTATATCGGGCTGACATTCAATTTCCCATTGTTTACAGGTCTTTCACGTACTGAAAGTTTACATAAGTCAAAATTGCAGGAACAGATTATTAACCTGGATGAGAGCAGGCTGAAATCACAGATCTATACAGAATATGCATCGTCTCTGGCAACTTATAAAAGTAATCTATACAACCTGCGTTTACTGAATGACAATGAAATTCATGCTAAAAATGTTTATCGTATAGTATCTCTGCAATATATGCAGGGGATAGTTCCATATCTCAATATAATTGTTGCTGAGTCGAACCTGATAACGGCTGAAATAGGCCATATAAATGCTTTGTTCCAGGTCCTGTCGAGTAAAATTGATCTTGAAAAAGCAATCGGAGTGATTTCTTATAAACATTAATACCATAAAAATTCATCCTTATGAATAAAGTGTCCCTGACCATAGTCCTTTTTAGCTGCCTGTTCCTTTTTTCATGCAAACAAAAGCAGGCACCACCTTCAATGCCCATACCGGTAAACCTTTTTACAGTTGAAGCCCGACCAGTTGTATATTATGACAGGTACACAGCAACCACTGTAGCTCTGAACCAGGTAAACCTTCTTTCACAGGTGCAGGGATATCTTACCGGGATATTTTTCAAAGAAGGGAGTCATGTAAAAAAAGGTGAGAAACTTTATGAAATTGACAGGAGGATATTTGAGAACAACTTTAATGCTGCAGCTGCCAACATGAAAGTTGAAGAGGGAAATCTTAAACAGGCTCAGCAGGATGCGGATCGTTACGAGTATCTTAATAAAAACCAGGCGGTTGCCAAACAGCTTTACGATCATGCAATGATTACCCTGGAAAATGCAAAAAACGCTTATAAATCAGCAACTGAAGCATTTAATACTGCTAAAACCAATCTTAATTATTCAATTATTACTGCGCCATTTGACGGAACAATAGGCTTCAGCCAGGTAAAGCCAGGAGATCTGACAACTCCCGGGCAAACTTTACTTAATACTATTTCCAGCGATGATCCAATAGGAGTGGATTTCTTTATAAATGAAAAGCAGTTAACGTATTTTGAAAATCTTCAAAAAAGCAAATATAATTCCACTGATTCGCTCTTTACAATCATATTACCCAATAATACAGTATATCCTTATGGTGGTAAGATTTCTGTCATTGACAGGGCAGTTGATCCCCAGACAGGCTCACTAAGGGTCAGGCTTGTTTTTCCAAATCCTGAATACAATCTGAGAGCCGGAATGAGCTGCGTTGTCAGGGTACGTAATCAGGATTCAACGCCACAGCTGCTGATACCAAACAGAGCTGTTGTTGAGCAAATGGGCGAATATTTTGTATATGTGGCAAAAGACTCTGTTCTGGTAAAACCGGGTGATGAAGCCGCCAGGGGAAACAGTGCTGCGCAGAAAAAATTATTATTCGCAGCAGAAAAGAAGGTACAACAAGGTACCACGATCGGAGCAAATGTTATCATAAAAAGCGGGATAAGTGAAGGTGATAAAATTATAGTTGACGGAGTCCAGTCCCTTCACGATGGATCACAGATAACAGTCTCAAATGCCCGCACTGCAAACAGGACGGGGAAAGACACCACTTCCAGAAAGACTAATATGCACCAATAAACGATGATCGCCAATACCTTCATAAAAAGGCCGATAACTGCTATCGTTATATCTATCGTATTGGTGATTACAGGTATAATCTGTATTCTGAATCTGCCGATAGATCAGTATCCTGATATCACACCTCCTGTAGTACAGGTAAACGGGCAGTTTACCGGGGCAGATGCTCAAACAGTTGAGCAAACTGTTGCCACGCCGATCGAACAACAGGTCAACGGTACTCCGGGCATGGAATATATGCAAAGCAACAGTACCAATAATGGCCTGATGTCGTTAAATGTTACATTTAAGATCGGTACCGATATTGATATTGCAACGCTGGATGTCCAGAACCGTGTAAGTATTGCAACACCTCTTCTGCCTGCAGTGGTGAGCCGGCTGGGGCTTACAGTGCGAGCCGTTAACCCAAGTATGCTGATGATGGTAGCCATCTATGCGCCAAAAGGAACACATGAGATCACATTTCTTGATAACTATACCAATATTTTTGTGCAGGATGCTCTGCTGCGTGTTCCTGGGGTGGGGAGCATCAACAGGTTTACCGATGATTTCAGCATGAGGATTTGGATGAATCCCGAGAAAATGGCTTCCTATAAGCTGACACCGCAGGATGTTATTAACTGCACTGAATGCTCAGAATGTGCAGGTAGCAGCCGGTTCTGCCGGGGTACCACCACAGCAGAAGACTCAAACATTTGAATTGGGTATACTGGTAAACGGAAGATTAAGCACAGTCTCCGATTTTGAAAATATTATTGTAAAAACAATTCCGGCAACAGGAGAACTGGTCTATCTGAAAGATGTTGCAAGGGTGGAACTGGGCAAATTCACTTTTTCAAGCAATTCATTTGTTGACGGTAAACGGGCTTCTTACCTTCTTATTTACCAGGCTCCCGGCAGCAATGCGCTTGAAACTGCCAATGGAGTTTATACAGTCCTCGCACGACTTAAAAAAATCATTTCCTACCGATGTCGATTATAAAGTTCCTTTTGAATCGGTCACAGTCATAAAAGTTTCTATGCATGACGTGGTTTTTACGTTGCTCAAAACTTTAGGTCTGGTGGCAATGGTTGTATTTTTATTCCTTCAAAATTTTCGTTCGACATTAATTCCTGTTCTGGCAATTCCGGTTTCCATATTAGGTACATTCTGCTTTTTCATCCCATTGGGGTTTACTATCAATACACTTACCATGTTCGGCTTTGTGCTGGCAATAGGTATTGTTGTTGATGATGCGATTATTGTTGTGGAAGCAGTACAGCATTATATTGATGACCGGCAATGTCTGCCAAAGAAGCTACATATCAGGCAATGAAGGATATATCAGCTCCAGTAGTGGCCATTGCCTTGATTCTTGCAGCTGTATTTGTTCCCGTCGGTTTTATTCCAGGGATAGTGGGCCGCTTATATCAGCAATTCGCAATAACAATTGCCATATCTGTGGTGCTGTCTGCATTCATTGCATTATCGCTGACACCGGCATTATGCACATTGCTCTTAAGACCGTCAAATACATACAAGAACTCTAAAGGGGTAACAGAATTTTCTCATTATTTCAATAACTGGTTTGCGAAGGTAACTGACAAGTATTCCGATGGAGTACAGCGCAGTATAAAGGCATCGGTTATGTTGTAATATTACTTATATGTATTTGTGCCGCCACCCTGTTCCTATTTAAAAACAAATCAACAGGATTTATTCCTTCCGAAGATGACGGCAATCTGTATGTTACTTTTCAGTTACCTCCCGCTTCCTCAACAGCTCAATCGGTTGAAGTAATGACCAGGCTGATGAAAATCATAGAATCAACGCCTGGAGTGGGACATTATGCTGCATTGTCCGGACTCAATGTCGTAACCAATGCAACCAATTCCAATTGCGGAACCATTTATTGCCAGCTTAAACCATGGGATGAACGGAAGGAATCCAGTGAACAGGTCCCCGGGATTATTGGTGTTATGCAAAAGCGTATTAATGAAGCGGATATAAAAAATGCCAATGTTGAAGTTATCCAGCCTTCTCCTATTCCGGGAGTGGGGGCGACTGTCGGTTTCAGCTTCCAGATAGAACAGCAAAACACAAATGACGATCTGCATGCGTTTGAAAAGGTGGTAGACAACTTTTTAGCCCAGGCAAATAAAGATCCTGCAATATCGCACGCCTATAGTTTTTATTCTGCCCGCACACCTAATTATAATCTGACACGTCGACAGGGAAAAATGTGAAAAGCTGGGAGTGAATATCGCTGATGTATTTACAACCATTCAGGCTTACATGGGAAGTCTGTATATTAATGATTTTACAACTTATAACCGGACATTCCATGTTGTTATTCAGGCTGATACAATGTATCGTGCATTTGTTTCGGAAATGAACAAATATTATGTACGAAACCAGGCCGGTGAAATGCTTCCGCTTGGAACACTTATAAGTTATAAGCCAACAGAGGCCGCACCACTTATATCTCATTTTAATATTTTCCGTTCTGCGGAAATAGACGGAGCCTCAGCCAAAGGATACAGCAGCACTCAGACACTGATGCCCTGAAAAAGATAGCTGATAAAGTTTTGCCTCAGGGATATGGATATGAATTTTCAGGTCTTAAGCTATGAAGAAATTAAGGCAGGTTCAACGACTATTTATATCTTTATATTCTCAATTACCTTTGTATTCCTTTTCCTGGCAGCATTGTATGAAAGCTGGTCCGTGCCTTTTTCTGTATTACTTGCGGTGCCTATTGGTGCTTTTGGAGCAATTCTCATGCTTAGTTTTCTTCCCGGAATCACAAATAATGTTTATGCACAGATCGGTCTTGATAACACTGATCGGACTTGCAGCCAAAAATGCAATACTGATAGTAGAATTTGCCAAGGTACGCGTTGACCGGGGAGAGGAGCTTATAAAATCTACTCTAGAAGCAGTAAAGCTACGTCTGCGACCAATTAGTTATGACTTCGATGGCTTTTATTTTAGGAGTTCTGCCGCTTGTTTTTGCCACAGGTGCCGGCGCCATTGCACGCAGGACCATAGGTTATACTGTTATTCGGTGGAATGCTTGCTGCTTCTTCAATTGCCATTTTTATGGTACCTGTGCTTTTTGTGATTATTACACGATTGTCGTATGGCAAAAAAAGACTCGATTATCTCCTGGCTCATCATGAAGAGCTGATGGAAAAAGCTCAGAAAGTTGAACAGCAAAATATTGATGCTGAATTAGAATACGAGATACAAAAATCCCGTGATTTAAATAAGCCTGTCCAGTAATGATAGCGAACACTTTTATCAAAAGGCCGGTTACTGCTATCGTGATATCCATAGTGTTAATGATATCAGGAATTATATGTATTGATAACCTGGCAATAGATCAATACCCAAATATCTCTCCTCCGGCAGTTTCAGTAAGTGGACAATATACAGGAGCTGATGCCCAGACAGTTGAACAGACTGTGGCCACTCCTATTGAAGAACAGGTAAATGGTACCCCCGGAATGGAATATATGCAGAGCACAAGTACCAATACCGGATCGATGAATGTGGGTGTGACTTTCCAGGTCGGGACCAATGTGCATATAGCTGCTTTGAATGTGCAGAACAGGGTGGGCATTGCCGCACCTTTGTTGCCATCGGTAGTGAGCCGTCTTGGCCTTACCGTACGAGCACGTAACCCTGATATGTTAATGCAGATAGCAGTATTCTCACCCAAAGGGACCCATAATATAACTTTCCTCGACAATTACACTAATGTTTTTATTAATGACGCTCTTCTTCGTGTGCCGGGTGTAGGGGATATTACTGCCCGTATGGATCAGTTCAGCATGCGAATCTGGCTGAACCCGGAAAAGATGGCATCACATGGTCTGACACCCCAGGATGTTATTAACGCCCTTAATGCGCAGAACGTACAGGTTGCCGCAGGTTCCGCCGGGGCTCCCCCGCAGGAGAGTGACCAGGCTTTTGAAATTGGCATTCTTGTAAATGGTATGCTTAAAAATGTAAACGACTTTGAAAAAGTTGTCGTTAAAACTATACCCTCTACCGGAGAACTGGTTTATCTTAAAGATGTAGCCAGGGTTGAACTCGGTAAATTCACCTTTTCAAGCAACTCATTTGTTGACGGAAAAAGGGCTTCAATCCTTATGCTATATCAGTCACCGGGCAGCAACGCTCTTGAAACTGCAAATAATGTGTATGCTGCACTTAAAGCAACTGAAAAAGTCTTTTCCTGCTGATGTTGACTACAGTGTTCCCTATGAGTCTGTCACCATAATCAAAGTGTCGATGCGGGAAGTCTTGAAAACGTTGCTTAAAGCATTAAGTCTTGTTGCACTTGTAGTCTTTATCTTTCTGCAGAATCCAAGGTCTGCCATAATACCCATTCTCGCAATTCCTGTTTCAATCTTAGGCACTTTTTGCTTTTTCCTGCCTTTCGGATTTACGATTAATACGCTTACAATGTTCGGTTTTGTGCTTGCCATAGGTATTGTGGTGGATGATGCTATTATAGTGGTGGAAGCGGTTCAGCATTATATCGACAAGTACCACATTAGCGCAAAAGAAGCAACCTACAGGGCAATGAAAGATATATCCGGCCCTGTAGTTGCAATAGCACTTATTCTGGCTGCCGTATTTGTTCCCGTAGGATTTATCCCCGGTATAGTAGGGCGTCTCTATCAGCAATTTGCAATTACCATTGCTATTTCAGTTATACTATCCGCTTTTGTTGCATTGTCACTGACGCCGGCTCTCTGCTCTCTGCTTTTAAAACCATCTCATCTGAATAAAAAATCAAAATGGCCGGCCAGATTATTTTACCTGTTCGATGTCTGGTTCAAAAACCTGACTGACAGATATGCAAATGGTGTAAAACGTGCTATCATAGCTTCAAAATTTGTTGTCATATTACTTATTTTTATTTGTGCCGCTGCTATCATTTTGTTCAAGAAAAAGCCAACAGGTTTTATTCCATTCGAAGATGAAGGTCGTCTGTTAATTACATATCAGTTACCGGAAGCATCTTCCACTACCCAGTCAGTTGAAGTTATCACCCGGTTAATGACAATAATTGGTTCCACTCCGGGAGTCAATCATTATTCCGCTATATCCGGACTCAACATAATTAATGGCGGCTTCACTTCCAACAGCGGTTCAATCTTTTGTATGCTTAAGCCGTGGGAAGAGCGAATTAAACCGCAGGAGAGAATACCAGGCATAATGAATGTCCTGAAACAGCGGATTCTTGCAGCCGGAATAAAAAATGCAGATATTGTTGTTATTCCGCCTCCGCCAATTCGTGGAATCGGACAGGCAGCGGGATTCAGTATGCAGATCGAACAGGGTAATACAAATGATGATGTCCATGCATTTGAGAAGGTGACAAGAAAATTTATTGCCGAGGCACATAAAAATCCGGCCATATCAACAGCATTTTGCTATTACAGCGCACATACACCAAGTTATGACCTCACCCTTGACCGTGAAAAATGTGAAAAAATGGGGGTCAATATCTCTGAAGTATTTAATACCATGCAGGCATATATGGGAAGCCTGTTCGTAAATAACCTGACCCTTTATAATCGTACCTTTCATGTTGTGGTACAGGCTGATACAACATTCCGGGCACTTATATCAGATATGGACAGATATTATGTGCGGAACCAGTCGGGACAGATGTTACCGCTCAGTACCCTGATCAGCTACAAGACTACAGAAGCGCCATCGCTTATTAAGCATTTCAATATTTTCAGATCTGCAGAGGTTGATGGTTCAATTCCCCAGGGCTACAGCTCGGGGCAGGCTATTGAGGCTTTGAAGGCAACAGCTGAAAAAGTTTTGCCTAAAGGATATACCTATGAGTTTTCAGGACTGAGCTATGAAGAGATCAAAGCCGGGTCAATGACTCTATATATATTTATTTTTTCAATCGCATTTGTGTTTCTTTTTCTGGCAGCATTGTACGAAAGCTGGTCTGTGCCATTTTCAGTACTGCTGGCAGTTCCTATTAGCGCATTTGGCGCCATTCTGGTCCTGTTTTGTATACCGCCTCTCACTAACAATGTATATGCACAGATAGGCCTAATAACGTTGATAGGGCTCTCGGCCAAAAATGCAATCCTGATAGTGGAATTTGCAAAAATCAGAGTTGACAGGGGTGAGGCATTGATTAAATCCACGCTTGAGGCAGTCAGGCTGAGGTTAAGACCAATCATCATGACATCCATGGCATTTATACTGGGTGTGATGCCGCTGGTATTTGCCACCGGGGCAGGAGCTGTTGCGCGTAAAACAATAGGATTCACTGTTCTTGGAGGGATGCTGGCAGCTTCAAGCATTGCCATATTCATTGTACCGGTTCTTTATGTAATAATTACACGGTTCTCCTATGGCGAAAAGAAACTCGCCTGGCTGAAAGCACATCATAAAGAACTGATGGAGAAATCACGAAAAGCAGAGCAGCAGCATATTGATCCTGAGTTGGAGTATGAGTTTACTCATTACGAGGAATAAAGTCAGATTAATTAAGACTGACAGATGACTGTTCAGATTATCACCTCCTATTTTCTGACAGGATTTTCATCAAAAATCATATTACTTTCCTTTTTGAAATATAAAGAGTTCAAAATGACAAAAAGCTTGGTGATTTCATTAATAATAGCCTGGATAAATATATGCTGATCATTGCTGATGTTATCAACCGGCACAACACAAAAGACCAGAATATTTAAATTTTTCGGATTGGAAATTACATATGCAAAAGGGGAAAGAGGCTGTTTCTCAATTATCATTTTATTGCTGACATGGGGGTAACTGCATTCAGTCCCGTGTCTTGTCCCAAAGTGCTCACAAATTGTTCTATGAGAATTACTATCAATTATTCTGAATAATACCCAGTCTGTATCTACAATTCCGATCACGCGTTCGCCAAAAAAAGCAAAAGCTTTTTTCAGACCTTCTTTTGTTTCAGGATACCCTTCAATACTGTTAAAAATCGATTTAATTTCCTGCATCTCCACATTCATAATACCAATATATCTTTCAGAATTATTTAGTCTTACTTCTACTTTCTTCTTTTCATTATTAATTTTATTAATCAGTTCTTTTTGTTTTCTTACTTCACGTTTGTACAAATTGAGTATTAAAATACTTGTAATAAACAAAACACAAATCAGTGAACCCTCAAATGTTTCTTCTTCCAAAATAAATTTTGAAGTCAGGCTTACCGGTCCCTTAATTAAGGTAGGGGTATATATTATAAAAGCAAACAGGATGATAAAAATTATTAAATATAAGATTTGCAGAAAAGAAGGATGGAAGTTTAATTTTCGCATAATCAATTACTTTTAGAAATCATAAATCCTATTAAAAATAAAGGGGAACAATAATATTCTTCATAAGTATTGAAATAATTTGTAAATTATCTGATTGGAACAATATATACTGTCAGGGTGGATTGTACTATAACGAATTTTGAAATAAAACCACCCTCTTAACATCTGCAATATGATTTCGCGGATGCTATTCCTTGTAATTGTATATTCCGGAATATCTATAACATTTTTTGTCAGCCCGGACAATTTCCTCAGATAATACTTTCATGGAAAAACCCTACTGATCATTGCCCCTGAGCTCTCTCTCAGCACAGAGCCAGTTATCCAGTTCGTCGAAAGGGAAATCACCATTTTCAATGTAAATTTCATATGCTCTTTTACGGATATCGTCTTCAGAAATTATCCGTTTCACTTCACGAGGTCTTGAATCTCTCACCTCTCTTCTTTTTTTTTGTTTTAATCATTAAGTTTTCCATGGCTATAAAATTTTGAAATTAATGGATAAGTGCCTTTATATCTGATTTCACATATTATCCTAATTAAGCTCTTGAAAAGCTTCTTGAAGGCACCTCCCCTGTCGAGCAAAGTACATCGCCATGTCAGAATAGAAAACTTCAGGTCAGAAGCCTGCCCTGTAAAAATTATTAAATTTTTATTTTTTTCTATTTTCCAGGGGCTTTTCTCTTTTACATAGTTAGTAAGTATAATATAGTCATATTTCTCAGGCCCAATATTTATTTTAAGTTTATATTTTGCTATATCGTCACTTGTAATTCCTATTCTATTCTTTTGTGTTGAGGACATATAAAGTTCTGACACTCTAAACAAATTTTGATTAGATAAAATGCCT
>CAVVGP010000228.1:0-17218 GCA_963747625.1 uncultured Bacteroidales bacterium
ATATATCTACAGGATAAGTATTACTCCTGGAGGATTCGGGAATGCACTTTATATCAGACATCCATCAGGATATTCAACTGTTTACGGACACCTCGAAAGATTTATTCCTGAAATAGAGAAGTATGTCAAAGATCAGCAATACGAAAGGAAAAGTTTTCGGTAACTTTGTTTCTTTCAAAAGATGAGTTCCCGGTTAAACAGGGCGATCTTATTGCATATTCAGGAAATTCAGGCGGATCAGGTGGTCCTCACCTGCATTTTGAAATAAGAAAGTCAGATAGTGAAAAACCTATTAATCCTCTTCTTTTTAATTTTGATATGACAGATAATATCAAACCTGTTATTGAAAAGCTCGTATATATCCCATCAACCAGCATACGCTTATTAATAATCAAAAATCTGAGAAAATAATGAATGTTACAGGAGGAAATGGTGCTTACACACTCTATCCTGGAAATGCAATACCAGTAAGCGGACTCGCAGGATTTGGTATAAAAGCGTACGATAAGCTTAATAATAGCCCTAATAAATGTGCCGTATATTCAATTGAACTTATAATTGACAGTAATTCTGTCTTTAAGTATGTTATGAACGGTTTTTCTTTCGATGAGTCAAGATACGTTAATAGTCACATTGATTATGAGACTTATATGAAGGAAAACATATATATTGAAAGGGCATTTGTTCTGCCGAACGACAGGCTTAGTGTTTATAAAAATGTCATCAACAGGGGTTTATTCAATTTTAATGACGAAAAAATTCATCAGGCTGAAATTATCGTAACGGATGCCAATAATAACAAATCATCGTTAACATTTAAGATTAAAGCTCAATCTGAAAAATCAAAAACTTTTCTATCTCTTGATAAAACCACAAAAGTGATGCCTTATAACGAAAGCAACAAATACTCATCAGAAAATATTTCAATAAGTATTCCTGAAGGTGCACTCTACGACACACTTTTCTTTTCATATAAAAAGAAAAGGAACCAGTGCGATGTACTCTGATCTGCACTATGTTCACAATGAATTGACACCAGTCCAGAAAGCATATACTCTATCTATAAAACCTACTTCAATCCCGAAGGGAAAAAATCAAAGTTGCTGATTGTAAGGCTGAGACGATGAGAAAAAAATAGGTCTGAATGGTCAATGGGATAATGGGTATTTTAAAGAGGATGTAATGTCATTTGGAAGATTTTATATCGGAATAGATACTATACGCACCTGTTATTTCAGCAATGGGATTGACCGATGGTGCGGATCTCAGCGGAATAAGGGAAATCAAATCAGGATCCAGATGACTTTAGGAATTAAATCCTATGAGCCGCTAATAGATGGAAACTGGGCGCTCTTTGAGTATGATCAGAAAAATGACATGCTGATATACAAATTTGATGAAACCAGGATCAAAAAAGGGTCGAACCACAATTGTCACTGAAAGTATCTGACAATAAGGATAATAGTAGCTCTTATAAAAGTAATTTCACATGGTAGTCCAAGAAGTGTATAAATGTTTTTCTGACCGGATACTGCTGTGGTGATATTCTGTGAAGTCCATTGTGCATCTAACCACAAAGAAACATTAAGGATATCACAAGGGTTCGCGAAGGAAATCGATAAATCAAGTGCTGTGTCACAAAGCATTGAATGTTAAATATTCCTAAAATATCGGAAAGGCCGGAAAATATGACTATCTTTATCCCATTATGTAAACATAATTGTCTTCAATGTGTCATCATAATTAAGTTCTAGTCCATATTATTTGTACTTCAGTTAAGATAAAAAATAGAATCACTCTATTTAAAAAGTCAGGTGATAATTACATCAGACTCAGAAATATCTCTTAACACTTCAATTACATTTATATAGATTATAATGAACGAAAAGCATCATCTATTGTTATCATTTACAATACAAATTATACTGTTTGAATTAGAGAGAGATAAAGTGTTATATTAATTAATCTGAATAAGAATATTATGCAAGAAAAAAAACAGACCGTTTTCAAAACCCCTGACATTACAAGAATGCAGGAAGTAGTAATAAATCCCAGAACAAAGATATATATAGCAGTTGGTGCAGATCCCGAAGAAGCGAGAAGCCGTTACTGGGCAAGGCAGGATCCAAAAGGTAAAGCACTCCTTACACCTAAAAAAGCAGTGGTAAGCTAAACGCCAACATGACTTTAGACTTCGTAACTTAATATATTTTAGACGGATAAACCTTGCGGTTGATCATATTATTGATACTTTCGACAACAAATGGCTTATCTTCCCTATAAGTTACACCAAACCATCTTTCATTGCTCATCAGAATTTTAATGGTTATTTCACCATTTTTGACAAATTTATCAATAGATGTAGGGATGTCAAGTTCAGCTTTCAGATCCATTCCGCTTTTATCAATAAAGTTTCTGAATTCATCACCAAGGAATTTGAAGCATGATGGTTTAAAACCCCACAGGTTCATCGAGACAACTTCATTACCTGTAAACTTCTGAAATTTCCCATCAGGTAACGGAGCTTTTGCTCCATCAGGTGTTTTCTCTATCTGACGTGTTTCCACAATGTTTTTCAGAAGACCATCTGCTCCTACTCCGCACACTCCTCTGTTTACATGTCCGTGGTCAGACAAGGTATTTCCCATCTTATATCCGACAATACAATAGCAATTCGGATCCTTATCATTAACCAGAAAATCATGAAGGATTTTAAATGACTCAACACCATAATAGTCATCTGCATTTATCACTCCGAATGGTTCTTTATATCTTTTCTGATGTAACAAGGATTGCATGACTTGTTCCCCATAGGTTTTTGCCGTTCGGGAGATACTTTCGCCCCCTCAGGCAGATTAGTAATTTCCTGAAAAACATAATCAACCTCAATTTTCCCTTTTAAGTCTTTTGACAAATCGCTCTTTAACCTGATCCTCTATATCGCGTCTTATTACAAAGACTATTTTTCCAAATCCTGCACGGATTGCATCATAAATAGAATAGTCAATTATTGTTTCGCCGGACGGTCCCACTTCATCAAGTTGCTTATTTCCACCATAACGCGTTCCCATTCCTGCTGCCAGAACTAATAGAGTTGGTTTCATAGTTTATAAGTTTTTGTTCGTCACAATTATACAGAAAAAAGATTATTTTTACGCACTTTCCATTAAAAATATTGACCATGAAATTTAAATTTGAAATTTGTATTGACAGTGTTGACTCTGCAATAGCAGCTCAGGTTGCGGGAGCAGATCGTGTTGAACTTTGTGACAATCTTCTTGAAGGAGGAACGACGCCCAGTTACGGAACAGTATCTTCAGCAAGGAAAAACATTACGATCGGTTTGAACGTAATTATCAGGCCAAGGGGGGGTGATTTTCTTTATAATGATATCGAGTATGAAATAATGAGAAGAGATATAGATATCTGCGGAGAATGCGGTGTCGATGGAATTGTAATAGGAATTTTGAGATCAGATGGCAATATTGATATTGAAAGGACAGCGAGGCTTATCGAGTCTGCTCATAATATGCCGGTCACTTTCCACAGGGCGTTCGATGTGTGTTCAGACCCGATGAAAGGTGTTGAAGATATTATTGCTGCAGGTGCATCCAGGATCCTTACTTCAGGCCAGCAGGATAAAGCAGCTGATGGAGTTGAACTGATAAAAAAACTGGTGGAAAAGACAAAAGACAGAATAATAATAATGCCGGGCAGTGGAATAGATGAGTCAAATATATCATGGATTGCAAATTTTACCGGAGCACACGAATTTCATTTTACAGGCAGGAAAGTTATTGATAGTGAGATGATATTCAGGAAAGAAGGTATCCCGATGGGAGCTCCGGGGGTTCCGGAATTTTCCAGAGAGGTTGCCGATCCTGAAAGAATCAGAACCATAATCAATAAATTGAAATTGATCTGAAATATCCTTTGAAATATTCGCGGGCTTGTTACCTTTGTGATTCTTATTTCAAAAACTATTTTTAAATATTTAATAGTGATTTTTATGAAAAAAATATCTGAACTATTATTGGTAATACTATTGTCATTTTTATTACCCGGACAGTTTGCAGATGGCTGCACAAATTTTCTTGTGACTAAAGGTGCATCCGTAAAAGGATCAACAATGATCTCATATTCTGCTGACTCGCACCAGTTATACGGGGAGTTGTATTACTGGCCGGCAAAAGACTATCCGCAGGGCAGCATGGTTGATGTGATTGAGTGGGACACCCGCAAATATATGGGAAAGATACCGCAGGTGCCTCATACATATTCTGTCGTCGGAAATATGAATGAGCACCAGCTCTCTATTGGTGAAACCACCTACGGTGGTGTTGAAAATCTTGTTGATACCACAGCCATTATTGACTATGGCAGTCTTATTTATCTGACCCTTCAGAGAGCCAGAAATGCAAGGGAAGCAATAAAAGTGATGTCTGACCTGGTATCTGAATATGGATATGCAAGTGAAGGGGAATCATTTTCGATTGGAGATCCTAATGAAGCCTGGATTTTTGAAATTATAGGCAAAGGTGTTAATAACAAAGGTGCCGTGTGGGTAGCCCGGCGTATTCCTGACGGATATATCTGCGCGCATGCAAATCAGGCCAGGATACAGACTTTCCCTTTAGCCACAGGCAAAAAGAACAGTATTGCAATAACTTCAAAAGAACTGAACAGAGTGTCTGATCCAAATGTTGAATGCGTTTATGCATATGATGTGATTGATTTTGCAAGGAGCAAAAATCTTTTTAAAGGAAAGGATGCCGATTTCAGCTTTTCCGATACTTATAATCCAATCACTTTTTCCGGAGCTCGTTTTTGTGAGGCACGCGTATGGTCATTCTTCAAATCTGTCAACGATAGTATGTATCAGTACTTCAACTATATTTCAGGCCATGATTTAAGCAAACGCATGCCTCTCTGGATTAAGCCTGACAGAAAGATTTCCGATCATGACATGATGAATTTCATGAGAGATCACCTGGAAGGCACACCACTTGATATGAGAAAAGATATTGGTGCAGGTCCGTTTGGTCTGCCTTATCGCTGGCGTCCTCTTGACTGGTCTGTATCAGATGATAAAAGTGGTCGTGTTTATTGTAATGAAAGGACTGTAGCCACTCAGCAAACAGGTTTCGTTTTTGTAGCTGAATCACGCAACTGGCTGCCTGATCCGATCGGGGGTATTTTCTGGTTCGGAGTCGATGATGCTGCAACAACAGTTTTTACTCCAATATATTGCGGAATAACTGTAATACCGGAATGTTTTAAAGTTGGAAATGGCGATATGCTGACTTATTCTCCGACTTCAGCTTTCTGGCTGTTTAACCAGGTAGCCAACTGGTGCTATACACGCTATGATATGATGAGCGCAGATGCACAAAAAGTCCAGAAACGTCTGGAAACAAAGTATATATCCAATACCGATTCAGTAGATGCCGAAGCTCTTAAATTATCAGCAACAGACATGAATAAGGCAAGGGAATTTCTGACAAATTATTCAGGCGAAATGGCTCAGAATACTTTTAACCAATGGAAAACATTAAGTGAATATCTTCTTGTAAAATATATTGATGGCAATATTAAAAAAGAAAAGGACGGTAAGTTTGAAAGGAATAAATGGGGAAATCCTGTAATGCCACTGCAACCGGGTTATAATGATGCCTGGAAGAAATCAGTTATTCAGGAAACAGGAGATAAATTGCTTGAACCGCCCGCAAAAACCGCCCACTAGACGAAAGAGACTGCAGGCTGAGGCTGATGTTGAGTTTGAGGTTGAGAAAGTGGAATATGAAATCGTATCTCCACCTTAACCTCAGCCTTTACCTTAAACCTGGTGATTTAAAAACTTTTCATTACAGGTTGCGGATTATCAAATATTTATTTGTACATTTGCGACCGGATTTTTAAAATGAAACTGAAAATACAAAATACTTTGTGAGATGAATTTAATGAATGTTGTTGAGAAAGAATTTGCGGTAAAAAATGAATATCCGAAATTCGGAGCAGGAGACACAATTACTGTCCATTATAAAATTAAAGAGGGCAATAAAGAGAGAATCCAGCAATACCGCGGAGTTGTGATCCAGAAAAGCGGAGAAAAGCATACTGAAACTTTCACTGTCAGGAAAATGTCAGGAAATATAGGCGTTGAAAGAATTTTTCCTGTTGCCTCACCTTTTATCGACAAGATTGAAGTCAATAAACACGGAAAAGTCCGCAGAGCCAGAATTTTTTATCTGCGCGATCTGACAGGTAAGAAAGCACGTATACGTGAAAAGAAATTTTAATAATTACTTCATTATTAAAGAAAGGTCGTCCAGTTTGGATGACCTTTTTTATTTACAGATTTTTTGAAGAGCTATCAACGCCTTTAACAGAACCCCGATAACTATCGGAATCACTAGCTGCACAGAGGAATTAATAATTGCTCTCTGTGGTTATCTGTTTAACTAAATAATATTGGAAAATAATATGATTAAATCTTATTAATCAGTTCAGCTTTCTCATCCTTAGCATCAGAATATCGGAGTCACCACAGGCTTGCTGAATGTACCTGTAACCTTGACATTTACTTTCAGGACTTCTGACGGTTTAACCTTTATACCCAGTGAAGAGGCAAAAGATGAAACGCCATTTATCAGGGAATTAACTGATTTCCCCAGATCAGATCTTGGGATCTCTGTTTTGACAACATAATTAAGTGTCTGATCGAGACCCTGATCTCCACTTATATTCATTTTAAGATTGCCGGTTTTAACGTCAAACGGAGTGACATATACCCTCCCGTCAGAAATTTTAAAATTAATATTGACATCCCTGAAAGTATTGCTGTATTTATCGCCAAGCTTCAGAACCTCCTTCATCTGGTCGAAAGTTTTTGATTCAAGGAGAGTGACTTCGTTGGATTTAATAGTACCTGATCCGTTAATTGATTTAATGACTGGCATCATATCTTTTCCAAGCTGGCTGGTATAATTTATTTTTGCATTTATTTTCCCATCGATGGCTTTTGCAGCAGGTGCAAGTATCTTCACCGTATTGAATGTATTAAAAGCATCTTTAATACCAATATTCTGCATGTTAAGATCAGATTTCATGATAGGTTTAAGAGTGTCGCGCGTATCATAGTCAGCGTTCATAGCTATAGTACCACTCAGAATGTTCATTGAAGCATCCCTGATGCTCAGTATGCCGTTTCGCATTATCATGTGCCCCTTAACATTTTGTGCATTGATATTGCTATAGATGAATTCATCAATAAATGCATCAAAATCAAAGTCAATATTCCCGGGGACTTTCATTAAGGAAAGCGAGGAATTATTTCCTGTTGAAACTGCAGAGCTGACTTTTAATACTTTAGCAGTGTCTTTAGCCTCAGCAGGAGCCGTCGACATTTTTGACATTATTTCCGACACGTCGGTCAGTTTTGACCTCATTGTCAGATTTCCCTTAATCGTTTTCTTACTTAAGATATAAGGAATATAATTTTCGATCCTGCCGGAAAGTGAAAAATCGCTCTTCCCACCTACTTTGATATTTGCTTTCGTCAAATTTGCCCAGGCAGGCGTGAATTCAAATGATGCCTCACTTATTTTAACATCGGGATATCCTTTCATGGCAATATCCATGTTTTTGATACCAGCTGTGCCTGAAGCTTTGAAACTGTCATATTTTCCCTTTTCTATCATCGATATTTTTCCGGCCATCCGGACCGACATATCAATAACTCCGGAAAGATTTGCACCGTTCATAGGAACAGCTTTTGCCAGGGCTGAAAGATCAATTTTCCCAACCATAGTTCCATTAAATTCAGGGTCGCTTACAGGAGTTTTGACAGAAAGAGTCATATCGAAGGGACTTCCTGCCAGTTCCATATGAAAAAGGCTGACATCAACAAATGATTTATCAAGTGTTTTCCCATTAATGAATATACCGGATTTAATGTTTATGTTTTTAAGCTGCTCAGGCAGAGAAGGATAACTTAGTATTCCATGTGAAACTGATATTGCCAGAGTGACATCGGGCATCGTGCTGTCAGCTTCACTGTAAATTCCCTTGGCGATGCCCTTCAACGAGAAATCTCCGTTTGCCTTAAGATCTTTATAGTCTTTCATATAAACTGCCGGAACAATCGATAAAAGAGTTTTAAAAGAAGTCTGTATTGTTTCAAAACTGATATCTGTTTCAATATTTTTACCTGGCATTGACACAGTGCCTGAGAAGTTGAGCTTAAGATCATTAATTGAAAGATAATTCTCACGAAATGTGAATTTCATTTTATCAAGATTGGCAAGCATATCAATTCTGGAGTCAAGAACTGCTTTATTGAAATATTTGGTACCGCCCATATCAAAAGTGAATTCTCCGGCATTAAATACCATCTGCAGATCTGAAACGCCACTTGTCATGTCGCCTTTCATATTAAAATTGATATTATTCAGGCTGACTTTCATATCAGAACTCTCATCTACATATGAGAGAGAACTATTCAGAACCTCGACTTTTTTCAGGAGTATCTTCATGCCGGATGATGCAGATGTCGATTGTTCAGCAACATGTTCAGCCTGTCCGGAAGTTTCTTTCATTATGTCCCAGTTTGCGCCACCATCCTTTTTCACTATAGTATTTACAGCTGCCCTGTCAACTACAATTGAATTTACTTCATAACCGGATTTTTTAAAGAGGCTCGACAGGTTGAATACCAGATCAAAGGATCTGACAGCTGCAAGAGTATCGTTCTCAAATTTTTTCACACCTGCAACTGACACATTATAAAGGGAAAAAGAGAGGTTGGGGAAATTGCTGAAAAATCCTAATTTATAATCTTCAAATGTAACTTTTGCATTGACAGAGGCATTTATGGTCTGTTCAACCTTGTCTTTTATCTGCTTCTTAAAAATAACCGGAACGGTAAAAAGCAAAATCAGAATCAGGAGAATAATACCCATGATTATCTTTATAATTATTCCGGCTAATTTTTTCATAACTATTTTTTAATTGATTATCAGCAATATATGAAATATATTTTTCGGGGTTTGAGACAAATAAAAGTAAGTATTATTCCGGAAATTTCAAAAACAAAGGACAAGAGGACTTAGTGACTAAAAGACCTAAGGACCAAGAGATTTTGAAATCAAAATGTTACTAAAATATCAGGCAAATTATTGCTGATCATTTATTTATAAAGGACAGAAATGAAGAAATGCTTCATTTCGGCAGCATAATAAACACCATATTTAGCGAATGTAGCCTTCGTATTTTCATCTGGCTTCCAATCGAAAAATGCGTGACTTGCTCCTCCCACCTGGACGTATTCCACCCTTTGGCCGGCTTTTACCAACGCATCAACATAAGCTTTAACTGCTTCATCCTTAATAACAGGATCGAGTGTTCCCCTCAAAAGGTACTGAGGCACAGCTCTTTCAGACGCATCAGGAATATTGCTCATTGGTGCAATTGCCTCTTTCCATGATTCATCTGCGGAAGGATCGTCTGAATAGGTATTCAGAAGATTTCCGCTGAACACGCCATAGCTTGGCGCTGCAGCTTTAATTGCTGCCATCATCTCGGACCTGAGCTCATTAACGCTTTTATTTTTAGGTACATAGGAAGGCATAAATTCGAAAACACCTTTAGTTTTTCCAAAACCTCCAGTTCCAATTTTATTGGCTGCATCTGCTACCAAAGCTGACAAATGACCGCCGGCACTGTCACCTGTAAGACCTATCCTTGTCGGATCACCGCCATATTCTTTTGCATGTTCCATTATATGAGCTATTGCGCCAAATACATCATCGACTATATCTGCCATTGTATTATTTGTGGCATCACCGTCGAGTTTCATTGCCCAGCGGTAATCGATACTGAAAACAACGAATTTGCCGTCTTTGGTCAGTTCCCTGGCCAGTCCGCGCATTATATCCTCCGTATTGGTTGTCCACCCTCCTCCATGAATAATTATAATACAGGGAAGGTTTTTAGCTCCTTTAGGGGAATAGACATCATATTTCAGCGTTTTAACACCCGGTTTCGCATAAACAACATCCTGTGTCACATTAATATTGGAAACTACCGATTCTTCTATAAAAGAAGCACCTATGTGCTTTTCATGATCAATTTTTACTTTATAGACCGGAGTCATTGATTCGAAGTACATCTGCCCCCACCTACCTCTGTCAGAATAATAGACAGCATCAAGAACATATCCTGCATCCGGCCTGGCAGTAACGGTAACAATAGTTCCGGCTGGGTACTTTCCGTCGGCTGGTAAAGGAGGATCAAGTTTAAATGTTCCATTTACCGGCTTATCAGCAATAACATTAAAGGACTGGGCAACTATAGTGCCTGTAAGTGAGAGCAGTACAACCAACAGGCAAAACATTGGTTTAAAAATATTTTTCATAGACAGGATATTGAAATTTTTAAAATTAATTATTTCAAATCTACAATTAAAATTGAAATTATTATGCAAGCTTTTTAATGTAGTGACAGGTCGCGATCGATCATTACACTAATATCCAAACTTCTTTCAACTTCAGGTAGATTAATTTTCCAATTATTGTTATATTTGCGTCCTCATATACAGCAGGACCTGTAGCTTAATTGGATAGAGCATCTGGCTACGGACCAGAAGGTTGGGGGTTCGAGTCCCTTCAGGTTCACTTTTGCAAATCAAGTAGATCTTACAAAGAAGCCCACAGAATGAGGAGATCAAAGCGATCTCCTCTCCTGTTTTCAACTCAAAAATAGCTTAAAAAGCATCTAAAATACCATCATTTTCCTACCAACTCGCCTACCAATTATTTTGAGATTGTATTTATATTTTGTACTTTTAAGATTAATTAAAGCCTAAAATCATGGCAGCAAACTTCAGACTGGAGCCAAATAAATATTTATACCTGTACCATTGGGCTGGGTTGGATGTCCCGTTCAAAGTCAGCACTAAAATCAAGCTTAACCCGAATCAATGGGACGATAAGAAACAATCTCCAAAGGATATAAAACTTAAGTATGATGATAATGAGACAGTTGTTGACCGGATATCACGTTATAGAAGCGCCTTAACCAATGCTCTCACTGAAATAAATGTTACCGGCGGTGATCTTAAAGAGGCATTCTATTCCTTCCTGCCAGGTATAAAAAGAGCAGGTTCAACATTGAAAGCTGTTAAGTTCCTTGAATATTATAAATTAAGACTCCAGGAATATAAGGTGGAAGACAAAAGTAACTACCTAGGTTATCAGGGCACTTATAGGAACTTAACTGATTTTTTTGGCAGGGCAAATCCGACTTTTGACCAGATCGATATGAAGTTTTATAAAGATTTTCAACGGCACTTGGAAATGAAAGACTTGGGCATGAACACCATATGGAATCAATGGAAGAATATTAAATGCGTCTTAAATACAGCCTACTTATTGAGATTGCACAATAATACAGCATATCACCAATTTAAGGCAAAACAGGAAAGAGCAATTAATATTTTTCTGACTGTTGATGAATTGGAAAAAATCTACAAGCTAGATTTACATAATCACCCGGGGCTAGATAGAACAAGATATATATTCATTGTTGGATCATTTACCGGATTGCGGTACCAGGATTGGTCACGAGTTTCCAAAAAGCTGATAAAAGATGGAGTATTACGCATCCAGTCACACAAGACCAATGAAGTATCCTTAATTCCATGCCACAGATTAGTTTTAGAAATTCTGGATAAATACAATGGAGAAATGCCTGCTGTATCGAGTAATCAGAAGACAAATGACGCTTTGAAATTAATAGGGAAAGCAGCCAGGTTGAATCAGGTTTATGAGATCGTATCTACCCAGGGGGGAAAACGAAAAGCCATGCCTGATAAATATAAGAAATGGGAATTAATAACAACCCATACTGCACGCCGGAGCCTCTGCACTAATCTTATTTTGGGAGGTGCGAACCCATATGAAGTAATGAAGATCTCAGGACATTCCAATATAGAAAGTCTTTCAAAGTACATCAGCCTCAATGAATTGGATGTAGTTGAAAATCTGAAAAAACTGGCACTATTCAGTAATAAATCAGGGAAAGCTAAAAAACCAAACATAATTCCATCCCGGGTAAGTTGGATTAAGGATATTGAGAAAGATTGGGCACAAATACATGACAGGAGAATTACTTTAAAAATTAATTGTCCCTCTCCCCCTTCTTGCAAGCTACGATATTTATCATCTGCCTTGTTACCACAACTAATCCAGATGGACCTATTAAAATAAAAAATCCCGGATTTCTCCAGGATTTGTCGCTGCATGGTAAGTGCTTTTCATTGCACAGTTCGTGTTAGCCTTAGCTTTTTTAAAGAATTTAGATAATTCATTATTTCGTTTTTGTATTTGATAATTTTAAAACCATCATTATCCCGTTTGAATCCTGGAATAATGATGATTCAAAATGAAAAACATTGTTTTCAACTGTACTAATATTAAATCAAGTAGGAAAGCTTTGAGATGATCCAGTGCTTTGAGCGAAACTTTTAAAGCTAATCGCTTACAAAAATTTTCAATATAAAAAAATCACTTCATTGAATTGATTTTTGAAATTAATACTCAGAACAGTAAATATTTAAAAATAAACATGTTATAGTACTTTTCAGAAATACTAATTCTCATTTATTCTTAATGCATCTTACAGATGTACCGGCCGCTTGAGACACTGCACCTATAGTAATACTTAAGAATTGAGTCCCCATTAACCTCTCATTTAACAATCCTGTCTGTCCATATAATATTGAAGTCCAATAAATCCCCATATAGTCTAAATATAAGAAACTATCATATCGTAGCCCTCCCGGAAGAGCTGTAAAACCACTGCTGTTATCAGCTTGATTTTCATGTCCCCAATGCAATGTACCTGCCTCTTTTAATCTTCCTCCGGCAATTGGATTATTACCAACAGAATCACTTGATGCGTCTCCTTCAGCAACATAAGTCACAAGAGTATCCCAATCCACAGTTGTAGGTACATGCCAACCTGCAGGAGCTATGTTACGACTATCCAGCACCGCATATCCATTATAAAGGAATCCAAAAGTTGCAATACTATCAGGGTTTATCGTATTGTTATAGGTACACCAGGCTCCTGTAATAAGTTTCTCCCACTGTGCCTGTCCTTTAACATTGTCTATCGAATCCCCATTCTGGTAGTGCGCTGTCCGGAGATTCTCTGCCATCCAGGTCTGTGAACCGATAGTAATAGTTTTATATACATTCCCATCGATATCCTTTACTGTTCCATATGACTTGGAAGAATTAAAAATTGCAGATGATCTGCCGAGTTTTATAGCATCATCCTTTTTACAACTGTATGCTGCGATCAAAAACAGAAATGCAATGTTCAAAAAAATGTTTTTCATATCAATATCATTATCCAGGCAACAACTTTAAATCCATATATACATGTCATAATCTTTAATACTGTGACAAAAAATAATCAAAAAATAATATATAATATAGTCTAACTATCTATTTTGCTGCTCATTAGCTATATCGACCCGGGAGGTTAATGAGTTGGCGTCCGTGTCGGGGTGCCGCGTTTTTTGCTAGTCCTGGTAGGTGGACGATAGTTGTCTTGTCACGATAAACTGTCTTGACGGTACCAAGTCCGGGTGATGGGTGTGAGTTTTGTGTCATGATGAAACAGTCCAGATGGCGAGCAAAAAACAAGGCACCAGCGCGTCGGCCGGCAGCCCTACTGACTCTGTCCCGGAAGCAGGATCAGTCCGGATGTAACAGAATTTAATAAGCGGGTTATATATTTCTCTCATAGACTTTTGAATGCGATGATGAAGCTGTCCGGGTTGCAAAAGGCAATTAATTAAACCGTCCGTGTTATAGCCAGTGTTTTTAAAGTTAACAATTTAAAAACTCAAAAATTACTATTTCAAATGCAAATTTAATGCTTTACAATTAATGGAATAGAACTGGATGTTTTCCCATCATATATATTGATATAGTAAAGTCCGTTCTTTAAACTTGAGACATCAATTGTCAAATCTTCATAGGATTTATAACTTAAAACTTTCTTTGTGACTCCCTGATTATCATAAACTGACACAGTCCCATTTATTGCAGCTGTTTGTAATGTTGTATTACAAGGGGCTGGAATATTGGGTGTCACTTTCACGCTTTGGGAAGCTGGATTTGGATATGCAGAATATGTAACACTACATCCACTTCCACAAGAAATAGATTTAAATCCAAACTGATTATTATTAGCCCCACAAGTATTTGAAGCATTAATATTAAATACAGCGGTTTGGCCGACATTGAAAAAATAAAAAGTTATATTATCACCAGATTGTGACCAGGCCGTATTTATAGGATTAGCTGCGATTCTAGTCCAAGTCACATTATCTGCATTAATAATATTCATACTTGTCGAATAGTTTTGAAGATTACAAACGCTATTATATGTTGAACCGTCCCAATAAGCTAAGGGTACATTGGAACTTATTATTGGTTTCCCTAATTTTACTGTACCTGTTGCCGTTAAAGAGTTTATTCCACAAGAAGTTTGAGCATAAACTGTAATTGTAGAGGTCCCTGTTAGAGCAGTAGCCTGGACATTTACTGAATTACTAGTAGTTGTTGCAGTTTGTGCTCCATTTATAGAAAGTGGATTTGTTACTGTCCAAATATAAGAGGTAGCATCACTTATAGGAGTGACCTGAATCACCTGCGGGCTACTGCACATAGATACAGATTTGAATATAGGCGCACTAACTGTCGGTGTTGTGACTTTAATAGTACTTATATCTCCTAATCCATTGTCGCTAGCTACTGATCTGACATGAAATGTATATAGTGTGCCTGGAGTAAGTCCTGTAAAATTATACGTGAGTGATGTCGTAGAAATAGGTGTAATTTGGTCGTACCAAACATAATAGCTTGTAGCACCCGCCATTTGATCCCAGGACAAGGTTACCCTACAATAGCTCATACTTGAAGCGATAAAATTTGTAGGTGCTCCTGGTTTTGTTTTGATTGTTTATTTTGTTGAGGTACTTGAATTACCTGCCAGATCGACAGCTTGAACCGTACTTATATATGTTGTATTTGGCGACAAAGAATTTGAGAACAGACATTCTCGGGGTAAAAGCGTTGCATCAATTGTCTTATTATCTTTTGGTGAATTGTCCGCATTATTTAATATCACTTTAAAACTTTTTAAACCTTTATACCCTGAACTGAAATCAAAATTAGTATAATCAGAAGAAGTAACATCATGCCCGTCATAAAGAATGCTGATTGTAGTACTAGTTGAATAGTCAAGATTATCCGTCACATTATCAGGTGAAGTATTATCTGCTATTAAAATCAGATTTTTCCCTTGAACAGAATGGTCAGTCCCATTTTTATCCTTAGCATTGAACGATATTATCAATTGATATTCACCATCTTGAATACCTGCTGATATAACAATGGTTAGATTAAAAGTGATAGAAGACAAAGGATTTGAAGTCAAACTAGTATTATCAATACTTACCCAACTGCTAGCGGTCAAATTTCCTTTATCGATCGATACAGTATAAGTATTAGTTGAATCATTATTGGTGACCTTTATCTGAAGCTGGTAGCTTGTTAAAGATTTTAGAGGCGGCACCATATCATGATAATTGTCAGTAGGACTTGTTATCGTAAAGTTTTGTGCAATACAATTAACATTTATGCTAAGTAACAAGGCTAAAACCAAAAGAGAGAAGATTTTTTTCATAATTTTAAATTTCATTCATCTTTAATACATCTAACAGAAATGCCGTAATTATAAAGCTCTGGATTTCTTGTAATACTAGTAAAATCAGGGACCATTAAACGCATAAATAGAGTGCTAAATGGAGGAGGATCAGCTTCTGATGTTGTCCAATAAGCACTAAAATAACCTATAAACCAAAATGCACTGGAATAAGTAGCTTCATTATAAGAAGTGCTTCTTTCTCCTCCAGGAAGCGCAGTGAAACCACTACTGTTATCTGCATGGTTGTTCGATCCAAAGTGAAGAATGCCCACTTCTTTCAATCTTCCGCCTGCGACTCCGTTGCCAAGATCATCAGTTATGGCATCTCCTGCAGCAACAAATGTCTCAAGTGTATTCCACTCAGCATCTGTTGGTACATGCCAACCTTCAGGTGCTATATTGCGACTGTCTGTTACAGCATACCCGTTGTATAGTAAACCAAATGTGGCTATGCTGTCCAGATCCGAAGTATTATTATAGGTACAATAGGCTCCAGTTATCAGATTTCCCCATAATGAGGGATCTTTTACTCCCTTAACATTTGGAATAGTGTCCCCATTCTGATAATGCGTTGTTCGTAGATTTTCAGCCATCCATGTTTGAGTTCCTAGGGTGATAGTTTTATATATATTGCCGTCTATATCCTTAACTGTTCCATATATTTTGGAAGAATTAAAGACCGCAGTCGATTTACCTACTTTTATAGCATCATCCTTCTTACAACTGTTTGCTGCGATCAAAAACATAAATGCAATAAGTAGAAATAAGTTTTTCATATCAATTATTATTTTGTCCGTTTTATATTATTGTACAAGTGGCTTAGCGGAAATGACAGCTTTAACTTTGAAAATTAATTATTAATTGTCTATTATTGACTTTGGTAAAATATTCAATTTTAAATTTAATCTGAAATTATTATATTATTTACTTTAAACATAAACCGATCACATATATACATGTCAGAAGTGACAGTTTTGTGACACAAAAACACCAAGTATTTTTAAAATATTTTTTATTGATTATTCCTGACTAAAGTGAGCCACCCGGTTTGACGGTGGATTTGATTCGTAAATTTATTCTTTTTTTTCTGACTTTTTCTTTCTTAGTGATTCTCCTTTTAATTCTATTCTGTGTGCATTCCCTGCCAATCTGTCCATAATTGCATCAGCCAGTGTGGGCTCTGCGATAAAATCATACCATTTAATCACCGGAAGCTGTGAAGTTATTATAATTGACTTTTTACCATACCTGTCCTCAAGTATCTGCAGTAATGCCAGCCTTGATATATTGTCAAGAGGCGTTAACCCAAAGTCATCAAATATCAGTAAATGTGTTTTTTCGATCTGATTAAGCATTTTAATGAAGGTTCCGTCAAGTTTGGATTGTGATACTTTCTCAAGGAAGCGATTCATGCCAAAGTAAATGACCCTATAAC
>CAVVGP010000229.1:0-8852 GCA_963747625.1 uncultured Bacteroidales bacterium
CAGTGGGCTTTTATAATTTACAATCTTTCACATTTGGGATTATCCTCATCAATTTCAGATTTGAAAATCAGCGAACTTATTTTTCAGGGCAAAAAGAAAAAAAATTGAATTCTCAGGCGGAAAAGATAACGAAATAAAGGTTTGGTAAAATACGAATAATCTTACTGTTTATTTTGCCAATCCGGGTCAGTATTATATGGAACAGAAGGAGTTCCAGTATAAACTTTTGGATATTGATGACGATTGGCACAATACGACAGTGGACAATTTTTCTTATCTGAACCTTGGATCTGGAACTTATAACCTTATTATGCGATCAGATATAACCAGTAGTGTTGATAAGATGGTATTTACCATTGAAAGACCCTGGTATCTGGAATGGTATTCGTTTGTTTTATATATCCTTATATTGACAGGCCTGATTCTTTTAAGTATAAAAATATTCCGGATTGAACTCAGAAAACAGAAACAGCTTATTGAATTCGAGGCAAATAAAAATAAACTGGAGAGTGAACTGGATTACAAAAGTTATGAGTTGATGCTGACCATGAGATATCTTATTCAAAAAAATGAAATATTGACTGAATTACATGAACAAATAACTGCTCTTCAGGAGCAATCATCAAAATTTCCTGTTAAATTTATCCGTGAAATGGAAAGGATAATTAATCAGGGACTCGATTCCCAAACTGAAGAATGGAAGAATGCGATGAATGTCTTGAAATTATCACAGCAGGGATTCTTTTTACGGTTAAAGGAAAAGTATCCTCATCTGACGCCTATGATTTGAGACTGAGCTCATATCTGAGAATGAATTTACAACAAAAGAAATCGCAAAGCTGTTGAATATTTCAGGGAGGCAGTTGAAATAAGCAGATACAGGTTAAGGCGTAAACTAGGACTTGGATCATGAAAAAAACCTCACGGAGTATCTTATAAAAGAATCTGAAAATAAAGAAATAAACCTTTGTATAATAATTCTATGGTGTTTGTTGAATTGTAAATAATAGCTCACTAATGATTTAAAAACAAACTTAATTTAATGATAAAAGAAGATTATTTGATTTTTATATTGTTATGTTCCATAATTTTAATATATTCGCACCGTAATTTTTAAACTAAAACGATTAAACTAAATAGATCGGAAGTTGTTAAATAAACAAAGTATTAAAAAGGTTAGAAAAATGAAGAACAAAGTTTTAATGGGATTAGCCGCTATCGCAATGGTTGCTTTCCTTTCTAGTTGTGGCAAAGTTCCACAGGCAAAAGTTGATGCTACTAATGCAGCAATCGCAGCTGCACAGACTGCTGAAGCAGCTGTTTATGTACCGGCTGAATTTGCAGCTGTACAGGATTCAATGAAAGCTATTAATGCTGCTATTGAAGTTCAGAAATCAAAATTATTCAAGAAATTTGGTCCTATCGAACTCAAACTTGGATGCAACATTAGCAGCAGCAAACAAAACAGCTACAGATGCTGCAGCTAAAAAAGATGAAGTTAAAAAAGAGGTTGAAACATCATTAGCAGCTGTAAAAGCTGTTATTGACGAAAACAAAACTCTTATAACCAAAGCTCCAAGAGGAAAAGAAGGCGCAGCTGTTCTTGAACAGATTAAAACTGAAATGGCTACCATTGATGCTTCTGTAGCTGAAGCACAGGGTCTGTATGATAAAGGTACATATATGGATGCTCTTAACAAAGTTAAAGCTGCAAATGACAGGGCAACTGGTATCAATACCGAACTTAAAGATGCTATTGCTAAAGTACATGGTAAAAAAGCAGCAGCAGCACCAGCAGCAAAACCAGCAGCAAAACCAGCAGCAAAACCAGCAGCTAAACCAGCAGCAAAACCAGCAGCTAAGAAATAATAATTAATAAGTATTAACTTATTTATATAAAATCCCCGGGAAATTCCCGGGGTTTTTTTTAAAGTCGTCACAGGTTTACATGAGAAAGGTTTGGAGAGATGTGCTGATTTTTTCTGCAATCGCAGTTTCTGTTCCATTGGTAATTTTACTATTAATCCGCTTTACGCCTAAACCACCTTCTGGTGAAATGGAAAATGCCAGGGAAATCCTATCCAAGGCAGAAAAAAATAAGGCAGATACATATTCTAAAAAACTCTTTACAGAAGCAAAAATCTTGTATGATTCTGCAATGGTAAACTGGCAGAAAGAAAATAAAAGATTTATATATTTCAGGCATTATGATAAGGTTGTAAAGTTTGCCGAACTTTCTGCCAAAAAAGCCAAGTCAGGCTATTGATAATTCAATCAGCAGTTCATCAAACCTTAAAATAAAACTAAAACAAAAAATTGATGCTCTGAATGCTCTGGTAACTCAGATTGATGATCTTTTCACAACTTATCCTTTACGTCGGAAATACGTAACCGCATCTCAAAAGGAAAGCTATTATTAAATGAGGCAGAAATAGTTTATAATAAAGGTCAATATCTCCAGGCAAACAGGAAAATTACTGATTCCGAGTATTTGCTGACTGAATCTTATGAAAATGCATCAGACAAATCTTAAAAACTATTTCAAATCATTTTCATTATGGAAAAAATGGACTGATATGACTTTAAATGAATCAAGAAAAAATCGTGATTATTCAATAATTATTGATAAATTTTCACGGAAATGTTTTATTTATCTTAACGGTTCAAGGAAATATGAATTTGACGCTGAATTAGGAAGGAACTGGGTCGGGTCAAAAAGAGTAAAAGGAGATATGGCTACTCCGGAAGGAATGTATAAGATTGCCCAGAAATTTGACAGCAGCAAAACTAAATACTACAAAGCATTGTTACTTGATTACCCGAATGAAGATGATAAAATAAAATTCAGGGCTGAGATCGAACGAGGTACTCTACCTGCATCTGCAAAGATAGGAGGCTTGATTGAAATTCATGGTAACGGTGGCAAAGGAATTGACTGGACAGAAGGATGCATAGCTCTTCGCGACTCTGAGATGGATGTTGTATTTAAGCTTGCAAAAGTAGGTACCCCGGTTACAATAATTGGATCAATGGTTGATTTGAAAGAGGTTGTGAACAAGTAAATTATCTGATATGGAAAACGATAAGATGACAGGTGATGGAGCATTGGCAGAAAGTGGAAAGGAGCCCTTCGAGGAACAAATCCGATAAATAATGAAAATATGTTCAGGCGAAATGACTCAATGCCTGTCCAAGATCACGCAGAAGAAGACCGGTATTTTTTTTTGTCCGTTCATTATTTATATTCATTTGTTCAATACTGGTAATAATTGCCTTGATTCTTTTTATTCTTTATGTTGTTCCTGGTTACTTAGGAGCTATCTCCACAACAGAAAACTGAAATTGCGAATAATAAGGAATCTGAAGAAGGAACCTGTGTATAAGAAACAGATCGGGTTACTGACTAAAAGATGTTCAGGGACTTTCATTGAAATTTAATGCTTACACTTCCGGGCAATCATATCTTGTTGTTAATACTACTGAAAACAGATTCTACCTTTATACAAATAAAAAACTGTCAGAGAAGGATTTTGCAGTTCCGGTAGCTATACTATGCTTCAGACGTCAGGCAATAAGAAGTGGATTTTCAAAACGCCCAAAGGAAAATACTGGATTCACGGGAAAACGACTAACCCGGTGTGGAAAAGACCCGACTGGTCATTTGTTGAAGAAGGTTCACCGATACCTCCGAAAGATGATTTTTCAAGATATGAATATGGTGTTTTAGGAGATTATGCGCTCGCCTTAGGTGATGGGTATCTGATTCATGGAACAATTTACAAGCGGTTCCTTGGAATGCCTGTTACACATGGCTGTGTAAGACTGAATGATGACGATCTTAAAGTGATATTCAATACACTTAATATTGGTTCGAAAGTATATATTTTCTGATCGGTTAGAAAGAAAAAATAGGAAACTGAAACTAAAAATAATAAACGTCACTGAAATGTAACTTTCAAGGTCCTGGTCAGTATTGATAGGAACTTCATTATATATTATTCCGTAATGTCAATGATAAGTCCTCTGAGGAAAATGGAGGAAATCAGAAATGAATTTGGGACAAGGAGACTGAGAAAAATGGAGTCGATCAAAGTAGTAACTATGGATTCAACTTATCTTAATCTGTTAAAAGAAAAAGCTTTCTTCAGTCAAATACTTATGGCTGAATCGGATTCAATATATCTCACCATTAATCTCAAAGACAGTACTGTAAATATTGAAATTAGTGGCGTAGTGGTTCACAGAACAAAGATTAAAAGTGTGAAAGCCAGTAAAATTCTACTGGAGGGAAATGAAAATGCGGTATTGTCAATGATGTCAACTCCATTTACCATATTACATTCTTTTGCGACCATAAAGAAGGAACCGGTTATGATCAAAATGGCGCCCAAAGATACCTCGGAATATAAGCCCGATATAATGCCTGATACATCTCTCACTGAACCAGTTAATTATATTCTGCAAATGAACAGGGGAATAAGAATTTATATATATCAGGATGAAAATGTAAAATGGTTGACAGAATAAGCCAGCTAAAATTCGATCTCACCAACAGGCTTGAAGATACATGGAGTGCATTAAAACGTGTAGCAGGCTTTAAAGTTCCTGAATATCATCCATTTATAAAAATCAGGCTATCCCGTGCAGATGCTAAGATTATCTACAGGGCAGTCCCAAGGAATGGGCAGATAGCAATTTTCATACTAATAAGGCTGGCAACTTCTCTGCTTTTAATAGAAGATTTTAGTTTATCTTTATAATACTAATAATCTAATTCGAAAAGTCATGAAGAAAACTGTAGTTGCATCATTGTCTATTTCAGGATATTTAATTTTCAGCCTCTTCTTTTTAAGCTTTCAGGCAAAAGCCCAGGATACTACTAAAACATCGGCACCTCTTCCTGACGATATTAATAAAATTGTTACAACGTCCTGTATGCCATGTCATTCAAACCAGGGGGGGCTGATGTCAAAAACCAAACTGAATTTTACAGAGTGGACGAATTATTCTCCCGAAAAGCAGAAGGAAAAAGCAGCAAAAATGTTTTCGGAGCTTAATAAAGGTGAAATGCCGCCAAAAAATGCCAGGGAAAAGAGACCAGATCTTATTCCTGACAGCGTACAGATTTTGGTTATTAAAAAATGGGCGGAATCTTTTCCTCCTGAGAATAAACAATAACTGCAGACAGATTAAACTTTGATTTTTTTATTATAGAAAATATTTCAGATTGAATATCTTCTGAAATGAAGAAGCTTTTATTCTGAAACTTTCGTTTTATAATAAAAAAAATGTAGGTTTGAAGAAGACTCATTTAAGAAATCATCGAAAATATGGCAAGATTTACTGGTGTGATCGGAATAATTATTATTCTTGGACTTGCATTTCTATGGTCGAACAACAGAAAAAAAATTAATTACCGTCTCGTCATTACAGGACTTCTGTTACAGATTGCCCTGGCTGTATTTATTCTCAAAGTACCAATAGGACAGGAAATTTTTTACTGGCTTGGGAAAGCAATTAATAAGCTTCTTGATTTTTCAAAGGCCGGAGGTCTTTTTGTTTTTGGTGATCTCACAAAAGTAACACAAATACTTCCTGAGGGAGTTGTAAAAAGTGGTATTTTTCTTTTCATTTTATTACCAACGATAATTTTTGTCTGTGTTCTTGTGGCAATGGCATATCATGTTGGTCTTATGCAAAGAGTCATTGCCGTTATTGCACGTTTTGTGCACTGGGCAATGAGAAGTTAGTGGAAGCGAAGCTTTATCGAACGTGGCAAGTGCTTTTGTAGGTCAGGTGGAAGCACAGATTATGATCCGGCCTTATCTGTCGGGAATGACAATGTCAGAATTGCTTGCGTCCATGACAGGGAGTATGGCATGCATAGCTGGCGGAGTAATGGCAGTTTATATTTCGATGGGTGTCCCGGCTTCATACCTCCTTGCTGCAAGCCTGATGGCAGCCCCTGGCGCTCTTGTTATTTCGAAAATAGTATTCCCGGAGACAGAAGAGTCAGAAACAAAAGGAACAGTAAAACTTGAAGTAAAGAAGGAACACTCCAATATTATGGATGCTATTTCGCATGGTGCAAGCGATGGTATGAAAATTTCCATTAACGTGATTGCAATGCTAATCGGCGTGATTGCACTTATAGCCCTGGTTGATGCTCTGTTGGGATATTTCGGACATTTTCTTTCGTGGACCGGTATTTCGTTAAGCGCACTGGGACTTAATGTTGATAATCTTCGGCTGAAAGATGTCGTAGGTGCTTTTTTCAGTCTATTTGCAATAGTCATGGGAGTACCACCATCAGAGTCCATTCACGTTGGTTCCTTAATGGGTACAAAAATGGTAATAAATGAATTTGTTGCCTATTCTGACCTGACTCCAATGATTCACCAGGGTTTGTTAAGCGCAAAATCAGTGGTAATAGCAAGCTTTGCACTTTGTGGTTTTGCAAACTTCAGCTCAATCGCTATTCAACTTGGCGGAATCGGAGTACTGGTGCCAAATAGAAAAGCCGACCTGGCTAAGCTGGGTTTTAAGGCGATGCTTTGTGGTACAATGGCATCTTATATTTCAGCTTCATTGGCCGGGATCCTTTTGTAAGTTCTTATTCAGGCTGATTTTCTAATACTTCTGATATATAAAGAAAAACTCGCCGTCGCCCTCTGTATATAGGGCTATGGCGAGCGAAGGCGGAGAGAGGGGGATTCGAACCCCCGGTCCCACGATTGCAGGACAACGGTTTTCGAGACCGCCGCATTCGACCACTCTGCCATCTCTCCTTTATTCTGATAAAAGGATTGCAAAATTAGCAATTATTTAGATTCTTATAGTACTTTTTGTGTAATTAGAGTATAAGGATAAAAAATCAGAAAGCAGTTTCGATTTCCCTCATGCTTACTCCAAGCACCTTGCGACAGACTTCGTCAAGTTTTGTTGAATCACCTGTCATATGAAGTGTAAACTGAACATGGCTGAGACTTTCTCCGGGCTTTAGATCTGCTGCCTGTGAGGAGGTCTCCAATTGATAAAAAGGACCCATCTGCGATCCATCTGCCAATGGTCCGTCGTTATAGGAATTAAGTGCATCTCCTGAGAAAGGATCCTTCTGGATCTCCCATGCTGAGTTTACGTACTCCTTTTTTCCATCTGCCAGGTTGCAAATCAGGAAAGTCAGTACTTTATTGTCAGAATCATAACTACCCATGATACCTGTAGCCCTGAGAAGGGGGGATACCAATCTTGCCACGGCTTTTCCCATCTGCCTTAAAAAAGATATGGTTGCCTGAAACCTTTAAACGCTCAGTGGATATTTTACCAAAATAGGAATCATTAACCTTTGGACCCAGAATTTTATCTTCTCCTGGCTTGACCGGAATTACAATAATAACGGCAGGAGAAGGGATTGAACATTCCAAGCATCCATACAGATAAGAGGCCGGTCTCTTTTCTCCAGGCTTTATCTCCCTGATTAATTAATTTATTTTCAGAACGATAAGCGACACTTTTAAGTCCACTGGCATCCGACATGATCAGCTTGCTAATATCTTTACCTGAAAGAAGAGTAACCTCTCTTTCTATTCGTAATTCAAAAGATGTTCCGCTGTAATTCTGAATATTAATGTTCTCTCCGAACAGGGCTGATGAATCTGTTGACGAAATTAGCTGAAATGGTTTAGTATCGAAGAACGCAGGAGTTTGCCAGTTGTCGTATACAAATGATTTTCCTTTACTGAAGAAAATGGAAAACTGACCACCTTCAGGCCCGAGCCATAATCGCTCTTCTCCTCCAAAGGCATTTATATGCGGAAGTATTTTCCCTGATGCTATAAGATCCCTGTTGATCCAGCCGAAGCTGTAACCTGAATCTCCTCCTGCCGTACTGGTCATCACTCTACCCTGCCACATTGGTGCCAGGATAATTGCTGAATTCTCTTTCTTCAGTTCAATAATTGATGTATGTTTCTTCAGGAATTCCCTGTTAAATCCATACAATTTTGTGCTGTCTGTGATCATGGCATTTACTATTTTGCTGGTTTTTTTTGCCTGTTCGGTACCGGTACATGATGCAATTAATAATGAGGTGATTAGAAAAAAAATTATTGGTTTCATTTTTTTAAATTTTTCCAAGTCTTTTATAATTAATCAGGATTAGTTTTGCAACTTCATTACCTATATTCAGTACTAAGATATTGATAATCGTTCTATTTTTGCATATATCCTTTGAATATGATAAAGATGAGCCTTTGTGGCCTGACTGCTGATGAAATTCTTGAAATTATCGAACCTATCGATTACACCCGTGCTAATGCAGTGTCAATTTCGAATGATATTTATAAAAAGCATATTCAGGATATTTCAGATTTTGTGAATATTCCGGCCAGGCTGAAAAAGGAACTTTTTAATATTGCAGTCAGCGGAATAAATCTGCCAAAGGCTTCAGAGATCTCAGCAGATAAATCCATTAAATATCTATTCAGAACTGATGACGGGAAAGAGTTTGAGACGGTTTTTATACCGGAGAATAAAAGGAATACTGTATGTATATCCACTCAATCTGGTTGCAGGATGGGATGTTCATTCTGTGCTACTGCAAGGTATGGTTTCAGGGGTAATCTTACGGCTGGTGAGATTTTGAACCAGATAATTGCCATACCTCAGGCCGATACGATTGACCATATTGTTTTTATGGGAATGGGAGAACCAATGGATAATCTTGAAAATGTTCTCAGGGCCTGCAATATTATTACTGCAGAATGGGGCATGGCCATCAGTTCTAGGAATGTTACAGTTTCGACTGTTGGCATCATTACGGGAGTTAAACAATTTCTTGAACAATCTGACTG
>CAVVGP010000230.1:0-11925 GCA_963747625.1 uncultured Bacteroidales bacterium
CTAAGCCGTCACCGCAGGTCGACGAACCACCGCCGGGAGGGGCCGCCGAGGCCCCTCCTTTTTTTGTGGGAGGCCTGGAAGTGGGGTCCTTGTTCACCCTACCGATTGCATGGGGTGTTCATTCAAATACCCATTGACCAGGCGCCTTGCTTTTCCCAACAATGCTTGGCCAAGCCCGAGCCGAACGGAGCCGATTTGAAAAAATCGATATCGCGCCGGACCTTTGGCCAAGGCCCGGATCGAACCGGGAAGGAAGGGCCCATGACGCAGGACGGCGGAAGTTTTTATGGCAGGCCCAACATTGGGGGCACCTGCACGTAGGAAGGGCGGGCCGCCGCCGCCGGTGATCCCGGTGGGGTTCGTGCCGGGCATCATGGGGTCCAATCTCCGGGTGCGGAGCGATTGCGTTTTCGAGTCGGGATCGGTTCATCGAGGAAGGCCGGCCCAGGGACTACACCCGCCAGGCCTGGCAGCCGCCCAACGTAGGACCTCACCGCGCGAATGCTCTGGGAAGCGGGCCCAGAATTGCTGAGCTTGAATGGCTTGGGCATCGACAGCGCCACCGTGGCCCTGGCCAGGAAATGGGACAGCTACGGCCCCAAGCTGCGCCAGGCGCTGCTGGACCCAAGGACCACCGAAGTGGATGAGCAGGGCTTCATTCCCGGTTCCCTGGCGCCCCTGCGCTCCGCCCCGGACCGCGAGGGGCCGGAGGAAGCCCGGCGCCGGGGCTGGGGCGGGCTGCACTGGGACAGCTACGGCAGCATCCTGTGCTGGCTGGAGAACAACCTGCAGTTCCCGGCCTGCAGCCACGAGAGCGCCACCGCAGCCATGACCATGATCTTCGGAACCACCGGAAGGCCGGCGAGGCGGTGCTACTGCCTCCGGGAATGCTGCCGGATGCCGGAAGAGGTCCGGCGCGCCGCCGGTTGCCGCTTCCCGGTGTTCGCCTTCGGCTACCTGGACCCGGTCCAACCTGGAATCGCGCGGCTGCTGCTGGAGAAAGTGGAGAAGTGGATCGCCGAGTTCCAGCAGGCGGGGCGGCCATGCCGGCAAGTGATCCTGGTGACCGATTAAGGTCGGAGCTGGTGGCCCGCGCCGCCGCCGAGATGGACCGTGGCGGCCAACAGCGAATCCTCGGCGTCATCCATGGTGTCATGCCCGCCATCGGCGGCCCGGTGCTGTACCGCCGGATGGCCGCCGGCGCCGAGCCGGAGTCCTGCCGCTTCCTGCCGGAGACGCAAGGCTGCATTCCCCTCTTCGCCGGCAGGACCGCCGCCGACACAACCGCGGTTACCGCCAACAGCCCGGGGTGCCTGGAATTGCTGCCCATCCCACCTCTATCCCAAGGGCTGGTTGAGGGTGAGACGGGAGGAGGGTTGGAATGGCCAAGCGGAGCACTTGTTCGCGCTGCCCTCAGGGAATGATCCCTACGGGGAGATCTATGGAGAGAAGGAAGCCTGGTGGCGGCTGGTGGATCCCCAGCTGTTGGATCCGGTGGGTAATTATTCTTCCAAAAAAAAGGGGTTCGATCCAAGGAAAGCTTGGGAAGCCTTCCTATTTCGAATCAGTGCGGTCAAGATTTATTTGCATGGGACCTACCTGGATCAAAGTGACTACCATGATTTCAAAAAAGATTTCCAAAAGACCTTTGTTTTCTATGGTCAGGGCAACAAGTCCTTCGCCTCCGTACGCTGGCGCCTTCCGCCTGATTCCCAGTTTTTGAGCAATGATGAGATTCGCGAGGCCAAGGGGAGTGGCGGCGACCTGTTGGGGATGCGGCGTTTTGTCAGCGGTCGGCGCAAGGAAAGACCTGGCTTGGAATCGGCAAGCCCGTTCCTCTTCCCCAAGGATTCTTCGGGTCCAATCCGCTCCTACCCGGTCCCGGGGGGTCTCGAGGATGCCATGGAGCGTTTGGGGATATCTGCTTTCATCGCGGGTCTGGCACGACTGCAGCCCCAGGACGGCGATGGGGATGGTTGCCGGTTCCGGTGGAGTCCGGTGGTGCGCCCGGCGCACGGATCGCTGAGTTTCAGCCGCAGGCCGGAGATTTTGTGTTCGATGGTTTCCGCCACGTCGAAGGGTTTTTTCAAGCCGGGCGGCAGGGCGATGCCGGCGGTGTCCTTCAAAAAGCACGCGCCAACGGGCAGCAGCGCCGGCACCCAGAACAGCGGATTCGCAAACCACGGCAACTTCGCTTTCTGCTCGTCGGTCTTGGCCTTGAACCATTGATAGCAGCCGACCGCGCCGACGCCGAGCAGCGGTGAAATGGCGACGCCGTGACCGTCGAAAAAAATCTATTTATTTTCATATTTCCATTTTACCAGAATGTCAAAAGCCTCAATTACTTCGCTCTGAATCCAAAATTATATTTAAATTATTCCATTCCCTCATGTCCTTTTTGCAACATTCGTCCAAAACATCCTTTCTCCACTCTCTATAACGAAATTTTCCTTTGATAAGTTCATCTGAATAATATTAACAGCTCCACGTTTATCATTTTCAATTGTTCCCTATGAATTGAGGACATTAATTATCATTTTTTTTAAAGAAAGCTTTACTTCCAAATAAATAACAAATATAGTGCTAAAGCATTTACCAATATATTTATATCTATGTTTTGCCTAAAATAATATAAATTGAAAACTAATATTTTCGTGTATCTTCAAAGTTAAATATCTTTGCACTCACAATTATTGATCTTTATTAACCAATTATTTTGATTTTATGAATGATTAATAAAAAAGTCATTTATACTGATTTTCTTTCTTTTCATTCTCCTGTAGTACTCCTGGTAGGTAATGAAAATACCATTGTTTTAATAAAAACTACAATGGGAGATATTAAGATTAAATTATATGATGAAACACCACTTCATCGTGATAATTTTATTCGTTTAGTCAATTCAGGTTTTTATGAAGGAATATCTTTTCATCGTGTCATTAAAAATTTTATGATTCAGACAGGGGATCCTGATACTAAATCAGGTTCATTCCAAAGATCTTCCTGATTCATAAAGACTTATACAATTCCAGCAGAATTCAATACTCAATATTTTCATAAAAAAGGAGCTCTTGCAGCCGCAGTCAGGGAAATGATGTAAATCCTGAAATGAGATCATCAGGAACTCAATTTTATATAGTTCAGGGAGTTAAGTTAAATGATGATGAGCTTAATCAGGCTGAACAACGAATTAACAGTAATATCAAGCAAAGCATTTTATCAATTTATCAAAGAAACCTCCGATAGTGTAAAGCTGGCGGAAAATCGTTACTGATGGTGAAATCCAGGACATAGCATCTGTTAAAATGTTCCGTATCTTACAAATTATAAAGACTATAAAATTTCTCCTGAACAGCGAAATATTTATAAAACAATAGGAGGAACTCCCGTCTTGACCAAACTTATACTGTATTTCGGTGAAGTAATTGAAGGTCTTGATATTGTGGATAGAATTTCTGAGTGCAGACAGACAGCAATGATAAACCTATCAATGATATAAAAATTATTAAAATAAAAATCTTAAATAACTAATCATATCTAATATTTTCTTTTAATGCTCAAAAAAATAAAATCTTTTAAAAGAGGTTTCGGATTTTCAGTTAAAAAATTCTGATGAACTGGAATCTTTCCGGTTGAAATATTTAAGTAAGAAAGGTATGATTTCTGATCTTTTCGAAGAATTTAAAAATGTACCAGTAACAGAAAAGAAAGAGATTGGACAAAAACTTAATCATTTTAAAGCAGATTGCTCTTGAAAAATATAATTTCTTTAAAAGCTGAGCTGTCAAGTCAATGAAGATATATCTGCTTCTTCTGATCTTACAAGGCCTTCTTTTCCATATACTTAGGATACGCGTCATCCTATTTCTCTTGTAAGAAACGAGCTTATTGAATATTTTCACGTATTGGATTTATATGTTTCCGAAGGACCTGAAATTGAGGATGATGATCATGTTTTTACAAAACTTAATTTTGCTCCTGAACATCCTGCAAGAGATATGCAGGATACATTTTATATTTCCAGAGTAAATTCTGAAGATTCCAATCCTGAAGATATTTTACTTCGTACTCATACATCTTCTGTACAGGTAAGGGTAATGCAAAATCAAAAACCTCCTATTCGTACCATTTCACCAGGAAGGGTTTTTCGTAATGAAGCAATTTCTGCAAGAGCTCATTGTATTTTTCATCAGGTTGAAGGTTTATATATAGATGAAAATGTTTCATTTGCCGATCTTAAACAAACATTGCTTTTCTTTGCAAGAGAGATGTTCGGAAAAGATACTCAAATCAGATTAAGACCCTCATATTTCCCTTTACGGAACCTTCAGCTGAAATGGATGTAGGCTGCAAAATCTGTGGCGGAAAAGGTTGTAATGTTTGTAAACATACAGGCTGGCTTGAAGTTTTAGGTTGTGGGATGGTACATCCTAATGTTCTTGAAGCCTGCAATATTGATAGTAAAAAATATACCGGCTTTGCATTTGGAATGGGCATTGAACGAGCGGCTATGCTTAAATATGGAGTCAATGATCTGCGTCTGTATTTTGAAAATGATCTTAGATTCCTTGATCAGTTTAAAAGCTCATTTTAATTAAATTGAACATTTAAATAATAATTAGTGTTAATCATTTACATTTAATTAGGAGTATTAAATGAAACAGCAAGAAATTCAAATACCTCTTTGTGACAGTTGCTCCCTGTGAATCAGGGTCAATTTTCAAGTATCTTACTCCTGATGAAGTTCAGGCTCTGAATTTTGAAAAGGATTTCAGGCAATACAAACGTGGAGATATTCTTTACCAGGAAGGTAATCGTATAAGCGGTTTCTTCTGTGTGAACAGCGGTATAATTAAAGTATTCAAAACAGGTTTTGACGGGAAAGAACAGATAATCAGATTTGCCAAAAAAGGTGATATAATAGCATACCGAAGTGTTCTCAGCAACGAACTTGCCTGCACTTCAGCAAAAGTTATAGAAGATTCTAAGGTTTGCTTTATTCCTTCTGAAATTTTAATTTCTTTTATAAAAACTAATCCTTCCTATGCCCTTGAGCTACTTAAACTTGCCTGTCATGAATTAGGTGAAGCAAACTCCTTTATTACCGATATTGCCCAGAAAACCGTAAGAGAACGCCTGGCAGAGGTTCTTCTTTTCCTTGTTAATGACTTCGGTCTTGATGATGATAACTTCCTTAAAATCTCCCTTACCCGCGAAGAGCTCGCCAATATTGTCGGAACGGCTACAGAATCTGTTATAAGATTACTGTCAGAATTCAAGTCTGACAGGCTTGTTGAGCTTAATGGTCGTAAAATCAAGATTTTAAACACAAAAGGACTGGAAAAGATAAGTAATGTCTTCAACTAAATTACTCCGTGATCACCGGGCTAAAAGAATTCCGGGCAACTGAAACTCCCGGTTAAGGATTTGTTTCTAGAACAAAGTGCCGGAAATATCCTTCCGGAACTGTTTTCCCAGATGTTTATAGGCATGTTCCGTCGCTTCCCTTCCTCGCGGAGTTCTTTTAAGGTATCCTTCTTTTATAAGAAACGGTTCATAAACTTCTTCTATTGTTCCGCTCTCTTCACCCACAGCGGTAGAAATAGTAGTTAACCCAACCGGTCCTCCACCAAATTTATCAATTATTACTGTCAGAATTCTGTTATCCATCTCATCAAGACCATGTTGATCTATATTCAGGGCTTTAAGACCATATTTTGTTATTTCAATATCAATTTCACCCGAACCTTTCACCTGTGCAAAATCTCTTACCCTTCTCAGCAAGGCATTAGCAATTCTTGGAGTGCCCCTGCTTCTCCTTGCAATTTCAACAGCAGCTACTTCATCAATTTTCACATTTAATATTCCGGCCGATCGTTTTACAATGCCAGTCAATATCTCATGATCATAATATTCCAGGTGAAATATGATCCCAAATCTTGCTCTTAAAGGACTTGTCAGAAGACCCGATCGTGTTGTAGCACCAATAAGTGTAAAATTATTCAGAGATAATTGTACGCTCCTGGCGCTTGGTCCCTTATCTATCATTATGTCGATCTGAAAATCTTCCATTGCAGAATAGAGATATTCTTCCACAACCGGACTGAGCCTGTGTATTTCATCAATAAACAATACATCCCCCTCCTGCAGGTTGGTAAGCAATCCTGCCAGATCACCCGGTTTATCCAGTACAGGTCCTGAAGTAACTCTCAGGTTAACCTGGAGTTCATTGGCGATTATTGTTGCAAGAGTTGTCTTTCCTAAACCCGGCGGGCCATGTAAAAGCACATGATCAAGAGATTCTCCTCTTCTTTTTGCTGCCGTTACAAAAACAACAAGATTGTCAATTACCTGCTTTTGTCCCTTGAAATCGCTGAAACTTAATGGTCGTAACTGTTTCTCAAATTCCTGGTCATTCGGTGTAATAATATCTTTTCTGATGCCAATATTTTCTTCCATAAAGCAAAATAACTATTATTTAATCAGCTTTGTATCGCTTTCAGGAAGTTTTATTCTGACTCCGTTAATACTGACCTCCACATCATCTTTATAAGAAATAACCAGAATGATAGATCCGTCTTCATTAAATTTTTTCCATGTCTTCTCCCTTATACCCATCTTAAAATACTGTTCTTCCTTAACCTTTCCATTTTCATAATAAAAAATCTGTTGTCCGTCAGGATTTCCCTGTACAAAATTTGTCCTTGACTTTAATTTTCCGTTACCATAATATGATTTCCAAACCCCATCTTTTAATCCTATAATATATTTCCCTTCCTCTGTCATATCTCCTGTTTTAAATTTCCATTGCCCGTTTTTTTCTCCGTCAGAATATTGCCCCTGAGCGATTATATCCCCGGTTGCTGAATACTCAGTAGATGCACCATCTCTTTGTCCCTGAAAGTATTCTTCCTCTTTAAGCAGGCTACCATTATCGTAATACCAGTTCCATAATCCGTCCGGGCGCCCGTTATTATAAGATCCTGTCTGTTCAACCTTTTCTGCCGTAGTATAAAATTTCCATTGTCCCGACCTTTTGTTATCATTATACTGTCCTTCTGCCTCAACTTTTCCATTAGAATAGAGGTCCTTCCACTTCCCGTTCCTGTTTCCTCCCTCATCTACAATACCCTCTGAAAGCAGCAATCCGTTATCATCATAGATATAGGCATTAGTCACTTTACCATCTTTTCCAAACTCCCTGTGAATACCAACAGGAACTTTATTTCTGTATGGTCCGCTATAAGTCAATTTACCGTTCTCATCATGCTTGGTAATAATTTCAATATCAGGCTCATCCTCTACTCTTGATTTCACAATAGCACCATTTTCATAGAGCATGGTAAGAACCAGTCTTCCATTTACATCATATTCTTTATAGTACCCGTGCAGAAGGTCATTTTTGTAGGTTTTCTCAGATTTTATCTCTCCGTTCGGATAGAATTCCTTCCACTCTCCCTGTTTCAGCCCTTTATTGTCTGTTCTGTTGATTTTTTCCCTGCTTACAAGAAAATCGTTATTATATTCAAGAAGAGTTATAATATTACCTTCTTTATCGAACTCTTTTGACAAACCCTCTTTTTTTCCTCCATCATAAGTATAAGTCTGCTGAATCTTCCCATCTGGATAGTATACAAATGCAATGCCCTCTCTCCTGTCAGCTGCAAAAAGTTCCTTTGACCATATATATACTCCATGTGAAGGATCCCTTTTATATTTATAATACCATCCATTTTTTTTGCCATAGAGATAATTTATTTTTTCAGTTGTATCTCCTGACTGATCGAAAAACAACCATATGCTATCAAGAAGAAAATTCGTTCTTTTGCCCTCAGATTTAATTACACCGGTTACATAAAAGCTTTTCCAGAATCCTTCAGGCTTTCCGTTTTTAATTATACCTTCACTTGATACACTTCCATTCGGATATTTAAATATGTGATAACCATCATTTAAAGTCTTGTTTTCCTGTGCAGAACCTAATTTGCATATAAAAACAAAGAATATTAAAATAATAATTCTTTTCATGATTTAAAGACCAAGTTTTTCGGATATTTCCAACATTCTGTAAATTGGTTTCTGTGCCCTTTTAATAGTTATTTCATCCAAATTAATTTCCGGCTCTTCATTTTTCAGGCAATTTACTATTTTTTCAATATTTATAAGTTTCATAAAGCTACATTCACTGCATCCGCAAGTAGAATCTCTCGGTGGAGCAGGTATATAAAGTTTCTGTGGATTATTATTTTTCATCTGGTGAATTATACCAACTTCAGTAGCAACAATATAGCAATTTCCTTTGTCTTTTTCAGTAAATTGCAGCAATGAAGAGGTAGAACCTATAAAATCAGCAACCATTCTTACAGGCAATTCACATTCAGGATGTGCAATAATTTTTGCACCTGGATTTTCCTTCTTCAATTTTAATATTGCCTCCAGCGAAAATTCTTCATGTACATGGCATGTTCCATTCCATATAATCATATCTCTTCCTGTCCTATTAAGAACATAATTTCCCAGGTTACGGTCGGGTGCAAATATGATTTTTTCGTCAGGCGGCAAAGATTCCACTATCTGAACAGCATTTGATGAGGTACAAACTATATCAGACATTGCCTTTATTTCTGCTGTGGTATTTACATAAGAAATAACAGTTCTTCCCGTGTTTTCATTTAAAAACTTTTCAAAATCTTCAGCTCTGCATGAATCAGATAAAGAACATCCGGCATTCATATCCGGTAGAAGAACTTTTTTTTCAGGTGCAAGTATTTTTGCTGTTTCGGCCATAAATTTGACACCCGCAAATAAAATTATATCAGCTGAATTTGCAGCAGCTTTCTGGGAAAGGGCAAGACTGTCTCCGACAAAATCGGCAATATCCTGTATAATATCTTCCTGGTAATAATGAGCAAGAATTATTGCATTTTTTTGAGTTTTCAGTCTATTGATTTCTAAAATATATTGTTCCTGCGATAGCTTTTCCATTTCTTGATATATGTATCATCAATCTTCCTGCAAACTTAATCATTATTGTAATATCCATTTTCTCAATTTCATTCTGTCGTGTGTTAATTAACAATGTAATATTTTTATATAATTATTTTGAATTAATTTATGATAATGATGATATGCTGTTAATTGTGTTGACAGAATATTATGAATTTTATTGCATTTCTCATCATTATCAGTGTACCAACATGTTTTGAACAGCTCAAAAAATGTACCGTTTTTGAATATCAGACAATTAGCAAACTAATTAACAGTTGTTAAGATATGTTTGTTGATACATGAAAATTGTCAGAATATTGCTTTCAGGAGTTGATTTAAAGTTTATATTTTGATTTAATTTTGTTATAAATAAATTCAAAACATTTTCAGTAATCATTCATTCATTAAAATAGTTGATAAAACATTATTTTATGACTATTTTCTGCAAATTATTTACATGTTATTAACAGCATATTTAAGGGTTAATAATTTGTAAGGTCAAATAATAATGTTGCCTTATTGATTTGATCTGCTTTTGCTAATAATATTAAACAATCATCTTATTGTTTTGTTACTCTAACATATCAGAATAATAAGGGTGAAGATATGGTACTACTTTTTTCTTTAAATTAAGCAAATGTGTTAATTTGCGAACTCTTTACACAAAATAAATTAAAAGCCGGAAAGTTGAAAAACAAGAAAATTGCAATAGTATCGGACCATGCTGGATTTTACCTTAAGGAAAAATTACTGAGTTATCTTATTAAGGAAAAGTATGATATAAAAGATTTAGGATGTTATAATGATGAGCCTGTCGATTATCCAGATTATGGTCATCCTCTGGCAAATGCAGTTAATAACGGAGATTTTGAACTGGGCATTTCAATTTGCGGAACAGGGAATGGTATAAATATGGTTGTAAACAAACATCCGGGTATCAGGGCGGCATTATGCTGGAATGAAGAAATCAGTCGTTTGTCAAGGGCCCATAATGATGCAAATGTTCTGGCATTACCAGGCTGGTTCATAACGGAATCTGAAGCATATCTTATTGCTAAAACTTTTCTTAATACTTCCTTTGAAGGCGGACGGCATAAAAGAAGGGTAGAAAAAATTTCTATAAAAATGTATTAAAATGCTTTCAAATTCTTGCAGATACGGTATAAGGGCGGTTATTTATCTGGCCAGTCAACCATTATCAAGCGGCAAAATAGGAATAAAAAAAATAAGCAGTGATCTTGATCTTCCTTCACCTTTTCTTACAAAAATTCTTCATCAGCTTGTAAAACAAAAAATTTTAAGTTCATCAAAGGGACCTCACGGAGGTTTTTCAATTTTAAAAGATCCCAGACAAATAACCTTACTCGATATTGTGAACACTATAGACGGATACGATACATTTACACGATGTGTAATGCAACATGGATCATGTGAAGGAATAAAAACGGAAGGGAAGCATTGTCCTCTTCATAATGATTATGAAAAATCAAGAAAAGAACTTATTAAGCTTTTCAGTAAAAGGACCATTCATGAACTGGTTATAAAATCGAAAAATATTGATTTAATAACTATTTGATTATTTGTTTTCTGAGAGGTCTGATCAAAATCCACAAGAAAATTGATGCCAGAATTCCGACGCCATTAGCCATAGCGTCATAAACACTGCCTGTTCTGGTTACGGTAAGTGTTGCCTGCAGGATTTCCATCAAAATTCCGTAGCATAGAGGTATAAGACCTACAATAAATAAAAATCCGATAGATTTAATATTTTTCCTGTTTTCAAAGGTAATTACAGTCATCAGACCAAAGTACATACTGAAGTGTACAACTTTATCGATGTTTGGAACGTTAATAAATGAAATTTTATCAAACGTATGAGAATTGGCAAGGCTTAGATAAAGTATAATCAAAGCTACCAGTACTGAAAATATATTATTTTTTATCATTTTTATTATTTGATGCAAACTTAGTTATTATTCTACAAAGGTGCAATTGTGTAACTTATTAGTATAGAGGTTAAGAGCAGGAGAGTATCTGGGCTCAATATAAAATGGCAATACATCAACAAGACTTCTGAAAGCTGTAATGACATAACCTTTATGTAACTTTGAATAATATTGTTGTTGTGTACATATCAGAAAAGAGAGGATACATTGTTAAATAACTAAAAGATGGCAGGTATATACATACACATTCCATATTGTAAAAAGCTTTGTTTTTACTGTGATTTCTATCATGTTATTTCGGAGAGTGATAATGCTTCATTTATTGATGCATTAATGAAGGAGGCATTATTAAGAAAGGATTATCTTGAGAATGAAATAGTTTCGACAATATATTTTGGCGGAGGTACTCCTTCCGTGATATCGGTTAAAGATCTTGATTCAATCCTTTCCCACATTTACAAATTATTCAGAGTTGCGAAAGATTGTGAAATAACCATTGAATTAAATCCCGATGATATAACTCCGGGTTATTTAGAAGGGCTGAAGAATCTCAATATTAACAGAATCAGTCTTGGAATTCAATCGTGGAAAGATTCGGATCTTAAAATGCTTAACCGGAGGCACAATTCAGCGCAGGCAGCAAATACCCTGAAAGAAATATTAAATGCAGGATTCAATAATGTTACAATTGATCTGATCTACGGAATACCTGGAATGACTCTTAAGGAATGGGAATCAAATCTTGATTTCTCCTTTTCGTTCGACATTAAGCATTTGTCTGCTTATCATCTTACTATAGAGCCCAGGACAGTATTTGGTAAAATGCTTGCTAAAGGAACCATTTCTGAAATCGATGAAAATGACAGCGCTGCGCAATTTAATAACCTTATTGAAAAAGCTGAAGCAGCAGGGTTTATTCAGTATGAAATTTCAAACTTCGGTAAACCAGGTTATTTTTCCATACACAATTCAAATTACTGGAAACAGGTTA
>CAVVGP010000231.1:0-6190 GCA_963747625.1 uncultured Bacteroidales bacterium
TGGCTTGTTGCATAGTGATGACTTTGCGCATCTGCGCGTCGGGGGTTCAGGGCGCCGTTGGCATGGTTTTTCACGGCTACGGCAGCCAGGTGTTCGCGCGTGGTTCCGAAATCGTTACAGATGGCGCCGCGCGATCATGGCGAACAGTGAAAGTGAAGGTGGAGTCCGGCTTTCACTTCGCCCGCGGGAATTGCCCGCGCCCGCCAGGATCGAAGTCACCTCTCGGCGTCGGCCTGGGAGGTCATCTTCTCCACGCCTACCACCAGCACGATATCGTGGAGACGCCGCTCGCGACCCCCGTTAAACGCGCGTGATAGAATGCCGAACCGCTGGAGTCAGATCGTATACAGCAGGAAATGGAAGATAGCGTTGGTTACAGATTCAACATGCGACCTTGAACAGGATATAATCGATAACTATCAGATAAACATGCTGCCGATTAATATTAATTTCGGCGAGAACCATTATCTCGATAAAATAACTATTCAGCCGGAACAGTTCTACAATATGCTTCAAGAGGATATAGATTATCCTAAATCCTCGCAGGTTAATGAAAAGAGCTTTACTAACCTCTACTCCCATCTGGCTTCTCATTATGATTCAATAATTGCTATCCATTTAAGCGAAAAGCTGAGCGGAACATTTAACAGCAGCCAGAAAGCCGCACGGGCAATCAGCAGGGAATTCAATAAGCCAATTTCAGTAATTAATTCAAGGAATCTTTCCGGTGCACTCGGACTCATAATTTTAAGAACTGCCCAGGCAATTGAGGCCGGCTATTCTCATGATCAGATTGTTGAAATGGCAACTAAATGGACTAACAATGTCAAAATATTCGTTAGTGTCAAATCAATTGATTACCTGATCAAAGGCGGACGTGTTTCTGCTTTCAGGGGATTTATCGCCAGGATGCTGAATATTAATCCTATTGTTTCTATTGATGATTCGGGTAAAGCCATCGTTTTCGACAAGACTTTTAACCAGAAAGCCAATATGGACAAAGTGATGGGATACATCTCGAAAATCAATAGGGAAAAAACAATATGGAACTATATTGTTCTTCATGCTAATAATATTGATGCAGCGCACTGGTTTTCAGAAAAGATGGAAATACTAACCGAAAAGAAACCTGCTTCTGTTGTAAACATTTCTCCTGTCATTGGCGCCAATGCAGGGATAGGAGCTGCAGCTGTTGCACTTCTTTTTGACTGACACTCATCCCTATGAGTTTCTTAAATATATTTTTACACGGTTTCCTGTTAATAATGATCATGATGACTCTTCTGTGGGTTGTAAGCATCATTATTAAAAATGTAAGTATCGTCGATTTGTTCTGGGGCCTGGGATTTGTTCTTGCTTCAGGATTTTATTACCTTAATACGGCAGGATCTGATACCAGGAAATTAATCCTGGTAATCCTGGTTGCCATATGGGGTATCAGGTTATCTTCTTATATCGCATGGCGTAATATCGGTAAAGGTGAAGATTTCCGGTACAAACAATTCCGCAAAAATTATGGTGAGAAAAGATACTGGTGGATAAGCTTCTTTCAGACATTTCTTCTCCAGGGAATTCTTATGTGGCTAATCTCTGCTCCGCTTCTCGCGGCACAATATTATGGATTGGACAAAAATATAGGCATCCTCGATTATATCGGAATTTTACTCTGGATTACCGGTTTCTTTTTTGAAACCACAGGGGATTTTCAGCTTACCCGTTTCAAAGCTGATCCGCTAAATAAAGGGAAAGTGCTGGATAAAGGATTATGGCGGTATACACGGCATCCAAATTACTTTGGCGACTCAGCTGTCTGGTGGGGATATGGATTTTTTTGCCTGGCTTCAGGAAGCTGGCTTCCGGTCCTCGGATCAATACTAATGACAGCTTTAATCATTAAAGTATCGGGGGTTGTTCTTCTGGAAAAAAGCCTGAAAGAACAAAAACCACAATACAAGGAATACATCGAAAAGACTAGTGCTTTTATTCCCTGGTTTCCAAAGAAAACCGACTCACTTTAACCGTGTTCAGTCAATTAAGGAAATGACATTTTTTCTTCCTCATCTCATTTCGCAAGTTGCGCGAATGAGTATTTCCCTTATGCTATTCTTTGCTGCTTCGCAATAAATCCTGGTTGCATGAACTATATAAAAAAAACATTTTTTACCACAAAGTACCTCCAAGGCAAATATGGAGTAACACAAAGAGAAACAATAAATTAATGATTTTTGAAAAGGAAAGGTTAAATTATTATTTGTTTAACTAAATTATTCGTTATATATTTATAATATATTTCCTGGTTGACAAAATTGAGGAAAAAAGTTGTTTTCTGAAATTCATTTGATTTTATATAAATAAAAATATGAAAAGAACTGCCCTGACATTTATCATTCTGGTTTTTGCTCTTTCTCTTCCCTCCCTGGCTCAGGATAAATCTGATAATACAAAAATTGATATTATGCTTATCAGGGGGGATTTCAAAAAAGCCATAGACACCTGCAATCAGATACTTGCTGTCGATTCACTGAATTCCGGAGTTTATTACAAACTCGGGCTTGCCAATCAGAGCATTTTATCGGATGATAAAGCATTTGATTGCTTCTTAAGGGCAGCAACCCTTTCGCCCGATAATAATAACTACAGATTTTACTCTTGCAAAAAGCTATCTTAATAAAGGCAAGACTAACATAGCTAAATCACTTCTGCTGAAATTATGTGCTGCCGACTCTGCTAACTGGCCTTATGCTTCATATCTGTCAGGAATATATATGCAGGAAGAGAAATATGATGAATCGTTAAAGTTATATTACCGGTTCTATAAAAAGGATTATTTTAATTACATTTTCCCTGATAAGATAGGTTTTGCATATCTGAAAAAAGGAAATTACAATGAGGCCATCAGGATGTATTAACAGGTCATTATCACTTAACCCAAAAGATATTAATGCTCTCAAAAACCTGGCATATCTCTATGCTGGAACAACAAGTGCTGACACGGCATTGCAATTACTTACAAGAGGTATAGGAATTGATTCCACCGATATGGACCTTTATGCGAGACGGGCAGCAATTAATTTTACAATTTTAAATTATAAAAAGGCTTGAGCGACTATCTGAAAATCCTCAGTTCAGGCGATTCCTCCGTTCTCAACCTTAAGAGGGCTGGAATAGGATTTGCTTATTATCATAAGCCACAGGAAGCCCTGGTGTTTCTGTTAAAAGCACATGAGAAAGATACTGCCGACATCGAGGTATTGAGTGCTTTGGGCCAGAATTATATGATAATTAATGAGCTTAAGAATAGTGCCAGATACTACAGAAGTATAATAAAACTATTAACCCCGGTGATTCCTCAGCTGGGTCTTAATTATCTTCTCCTCGCTGAAGTGCTGAAATCCGACAATCGCGGTACACTGAAGCAATTGCGGCATATCTTAAAAGCCAGGAATTCAGAACTGATAACGGAGTATATATGACGATTGCAAATCTTTATGATGAGAAATTAAAAGACACTCACCATGGCTATTCATTACTATGAGTTGTATCTCAATAAGCTGAAAAACTCAAAGGATAAATATGATTCTGATTACACTGAATCTATAACCAAACGAGTTGAATCTCTGAAAAACCCAAAACCCCCGGCAAAAAATCCATAATCTATCCATTTCTTGTTTTGAACATTCATATTTTGTTAAATTTAATCCGGAAAGTCATAAGTCTGTGATTATATTTGCTTTGTAATCCTTTCTTTTATACTTTTAATTTTGCATAAACAGATAAATGAAAACATTCGGAAAATGGGTTTTAGGTATTATTCTGGCCCTGTTCATTGTTTATTCTGCAGGTCCAAGGCCATCAAAGCCTGATTTCAAAACACATGAAATAAATCTTCCCGCGTCACTTATTGAACTTGAGAAAAACATAAACCAGGAATGAAAAAGCAGTAAAAGGTATTAAGCCTGATAACCAGGCAAGAATAGTATGGGCGGATTCCACGAAAAAAGAAAAAACAAAAATTGTTTTTCTTTACCTGCATGGTTTTCCGCCAGCCAGGCTGAAGGAGATCCTGTTCACAGGGATCTGGCAAAAAAATATAATGCCAATCTTTATCTCTCACGGTTGGCTGAGCATGGTATTGACAGGGGAGACAGCTCGATGATCAATCTGACAGCTGAAGAATATGAGGCTTCAGCTGAAAAGGCTCTCGCAATCGCTGAAAAACTTGGTGATGAAGTTGTAGTAATGGGAACATCTGCCGGAGGAACGCTGGCTATTTACCTGGCCTCCAGGCACCCTGAAATAAAGCAGCCATTCTCTATTCCCCATGTGTCAAACTCTACGATAGAACAGCAGTTATACTCGATAAACCCTGGGGATTACAGATTGCCCGGCTGGTTTCTGGAGGACCTGTGAAAAAATCCGAACCGGAAAATAAGGACTCATTCAACTTACTGGCAGCTTGATTACCGCATTGAAGCTCTGGTAGCTCTTCAGAGTCTCGTTTCAAATACTATGAAACCCGATGTTTTTGCAAAAATAAAATGCCTTGTATTTCTAGGCTATTATTACAAAAATGAAACAGAACAGGATAACACTGTTTCAGTACCTGCCATGTTGAAAATGTATGATGAGCTTGGCACTCCGTCAGCATTAAAAGAGAAGAAGGCTTTCCCCGAGGCAGGAGCGCATGTGATCGCATCATATATCAGGTCAAAAGACTGGCAGAGTGTTGAAAAAGAAACAGATAATTTTTTGTCTGAGATTGTGAAACTGTAACTGAATCTAAGAATGATTAAAAATGAATTTTAAGATTTCAACTTTTATGTTTGTCGTGGCAGCTTTTGGATTGTTTTCACCGGTTGCAGGAAGACAGACAAACCTTCGAGCCATTAGCAGATATAGAAGGGAATACTTATAAAACAGTAAAATCGGTACCCAGACATGGATGGCTGAGAACCTGAAAACCACTCGATTAAACGACGGAACAGATATTCCTCTGATTACCGATACTGCCTGGGGTAATCTTACAACACCCGGTTACTGCTGGTACAATAATGATGAATCACTTCAAAGATACTTATGGCGCATTATATAATGGCTATACTATAAATACCGGAATATTTGTCCTGCAGGATGGCATGTTCCTGAAAGGCAGGAGTGGCATACATTAAGGGATTTTCTTGGTGATTCACTTGCCGGCAGGAGGAAAATTAAAAGAGACTGGTACATTTCATTGGCTTTCACCTAATACCGGAGCAGATAACAGCAGCGGATTTACAGCGTTGGGATCGGGTATACGATATTTTGAAGGACATTTGCTTCAATTTTGTCCTATACCAGTTTCTGGTCAGCTTCAGTAATTAAATAATGATGATAAATGGTACATAGGTCTATATTTCGATGATTCTGATTTCATAACGGACCATATAAATAAAAAACACGGATTTAGTGTCAGGTGTCTTAAAGATTAATAATTCTTTCACCCTGCTCTATGAATCCAGAAAATTTTCATTGAAATCAAGGTTTGCAAGTTTCAGATTTGCCCTAAACGGATGTGCGTCGCTTTTTAAGAATGAGCATAATTCAAGGATTCATCTTCTGGCTGCAGTAATTGGCGATTGCCATAGGAATACTATGAAGCTTGAATCATTACGAATGGTCATTGCTGATAATTGTGATCGGTATTGTTTTTATTACAGAACTTTTAAATTCATCCATTGAATCATTGGCTGATATTATTGATCCTGAATGGAATGAACTGATTATGAAAGCAAAAGACTATTGTGCAGCTGCTGTTTTGATTTCTGCAATTATTGCGGTAGTTGCCGGAGGAATCATATTTATTCCAAATTTGCTGGCTTAATTTAAATCCTCATCATTATAAATCGACATGAAAAGAAGAGATTGGATAAAAAATACAGCTGTTGCAGGCTCAGGAATGTTTTTCAGCAGATATCTGAAGCATGATCTGTTTAAGTATAGGACTCCGGACGAAATAATAAAAGCTGACTTTGGAACCGGTTTTAAATGGGGAGTCGCAGCATCTTCTTATCAAACTGAAGGGGCCTGGAATCTTGATGGAAAAAGTGAATCGAACTGGGATTATTTTTCCCGGATCCACGGTAAAATTGAGCGAGGAGAAAATGCAGATGTAGCTTCAGATTTTTATCACAGGTATGCCGGGATATAGACG
>CAVVGP010000232.1:0-12094 GCA_963747625.1 uncultured Bacteroidales bacterium
CGTAGGCATAATATGAAATTTAAGTACATAAAATGAATGACAGAACAGGTTGCAGATATTTGGTTATTTAGAGAGTAGTTTTATCGTATGCCGCTAATGTAATGTATGGATAGCATTCATCTATTTTCATTTTCAATTCATACTAAAATTACACAAATTATTAACCATCCCAAATACCATCAATCAAATTCAATCGAGCGCGAGCCGTCGCGAGTAGCAGACAATTTTCGGCATATGAAGTGGGGTTATTGAATGACTAAAGCAAGGCTTATGAAATAACCCATTGGACTTGGCCTTGCTGTGTCATGAAATATTGCTTTATGCAAACCCACGAATGCCGATTAAAATTGGATGCCGCAGGCTCGCATTAATCAATAGTGAGGGTTGCGATTTATGTTGTATACCTTAGACATGAGATTTTCAATATGCAACATAAAGATAGCATACCCGAACACCTTTTACCTGATTAATTATCTTTTAAAACAACCAACAGAATAGCCCATACTTTTTATAAAATTGATCTGATCACTATAAAGTTTACTGTTATTTATATAACCAAATACCTGTACCAGGCACCAGCTCCGCCTGCAATGAGTTTCAGTAGAACTCCACCAGTTAACCCGACCTGTCCCAAGGTCATTGAAACCTTCCATACTGATATCCACGATTGCCACCTGGAAGTCCTAGCAGCTGTTTATCTTGTTCGCTGCTCCACCTCCATTAGGCGTCGACCAGTGAACTAATACCGGTTTCCTTTAATTTTGCCACCGGCCAGGGTTCCCCCACCTAAGGTAATTTCCAAGGAACAGTCCATTCCTCATCAGCAGGTACGTGCCAACCTGCAGGACACATAGTTCATATGTTCCGCCGAATTTATTGCATACCAGTTGTACAATGCACCATAAGTCGCTTTTGTTGGTATTTTCATCATTATTATACCAACAATAGGAAGGAGTAGTTAATGTGTACCATGTGCTGCATCAATTACTATTAAGGGAAAATAACCGTCCCATCATTATATTTTGTTGTTTTCAGGTTTTCGGTTAACCAGGTCTGTGTTCCAATAATAACCTGATGATAAACATTGCCGTCAGCATCAGTTATTGATGTCGCTCCATCATCTTTTTTGCATCCATATGCAAGAATAACTACAATCGCAATAATGAACGAAAGTTGAAGATATGAATTTTTCTCTTTTTTCATAAGTACCTGGTTTTTAGAGTTAAGGATTAATTAGATCTGGTGTTACTGATATAATCGATTAAAAAATAATACCTGCAATATTTCAATTCTTTATACAGCGGATTGAAAATCCACCTTGATTAGGATAGGACAACTTACTCACCATAGGTAAATTATAATAGACATACCAAATCCATGAGTCAGAATTATCGGATTCACTTGAACTCCACCAATATACCTTCATTCCCAATGGAATTGAAGGTACCATCATTGCTGCAACCGCCTGATGGTAATGCTGTGAAACCGGATTCGTTAGTAGCATTTGTATTCGGACTATTCCAATGTGTGGTATCAATTTCTTTGAGTGCACCACCTGCATTACTCAGCCCTCCAATAAAAGTCGTCAAAGTTGTCCACTCATCATTACTTGGAACGTGCCAGCCCTGCGGGCAAATCTTATCGGTGAATACAGTATACCAGTTATATAATGCACCATATACATTTTTATTTATTGTTGAATCATTGTTATACCAACAATAAGCAAAAGTTTTAAGTACATACCAATCTGAGGATTTCGTTATATTAGGGATGGATGTTCCATCATATAGTTTAGTAGTTTTCAGGTTTTCTGCCATCCATGTCTGGGTGCCAATGGTGATAATTTTATAAACATTCCCATCAATGTCAATTACTGTTGTTGATTCTTTATCTTTTTTACAGGAGTTAATCAAAATAATGAATAGCATTAATCCCGCGATACTAAGCATGTTTTTCATATAAGATTAATTTTGTTCAACGATTCAGATAATAGACCCACTAAAGATAAAATTAGTTGCATAAAAAACAAATGAAATTTATTTTAAAAACCATCCACCCAAGAATTAACTCAGATGGATGGCATTAACCTAAACCTAATCCTAATTCAAAGATAGCATACCCGAACAACTTATTACCTGAAAATAAATCAGATAAACTTCATGAATTGCCTCTAATTTATAGGACATTTCTTGAGCATCATTAATTTATCTCAGAAAAACTGATAGATCTAGCTGTATGATTATGAGTTTTTTTATATTTGACTTAAACATACATAAATCCTACCTAACATGAAAGCAAGGATCTTTCTTTTAATGGCATTAATTGGGTTATTGTATTACTGTAAAAAGGAACATAGCACTGACTTAAATTCAGGGTTAGTAGCCTATTACCCATTTAATGGGAATGCTGTTGATGCTACTAAGAACGGTTATAATGGAACCGTAATTGGGGCAACGCTCACTTCAGATAGATTTGGTAACAGAAACAGTGCCTACCTCCTTAATGGGGTGGACAATTACATATCCATAAATGATGCTCCAGCTCTAAAGCTAACCAATGAACTAAGTCTGATAGCTTGGATCAAAACAAATATATGCATCGATTGTAAATAAAATGCCCGCTGCAGCACCTAGAACTGGATATGGCTTATGCATTACTGATTCAAGCGTGCTACGTTCTGACCTGCTTTGGAATGCAAGGCAGTAGGGTTATCATTGGTTTCAACAACCATTCTGACAGATGGAAATTGGCATTTAGTTTGCTTTACTTATGATGGCTCAACTGGTAAATTATATGTTGATGGGACAATGGTATCGGCCAAAAGCTATAGTAATGGTGCACAAGCTAATGAAGAACCCCTTCTAATAGGTTGGGACAGAGATGAATGGCTTTCGAGTAGACATTTTATTGGAATAATTGATAAGGTAAGAATTTATGACAGAGCTTTGTCAGCCGATGAAATAGACGCGATAAGGAATTTGAATCAATAGGATGGTTGATAAGTGATATTAGTCTTTGGTTCATAAAGGAATTAACTTAAACAAAGTTATAATATAGTATTTTGTAAGTGAAACTTATTTTATTTATCCACCCAAGTCCTCTCATTGGAGACATGTTGAATTTTTACATCAAATTGCTTCAAATTCATTCAACACTGCATAATATTTTCCACCGCATTTGGGTATCAGATTACCTTCTTGGGAGGCAACACTTATTGTAATGCTGGCAAAACTTGGTATTGCTTTATACTGTTTCGATAATTTTTTTATAATATCATGTGTCTCATTTGGCACATATACTGGAATGTTTGGAGCCAGGTCCGTTTTAACCCAAACATATAATAAAACTTTCTGTTGGTTCCATATCATTATATGTGGGGCTCCATTTTCAGGATTCATATTTATTGCGAAAAGTTCACAACCTTGATTGGAAAAGTAAGATGTAAATAATGCCAAGCCAAATTCATGCAATTCCAGACCTGTCATATCCTTACCTATCCTCTCTGGTCTACACCGATCGGTAATTGGGATGGGTTTATCATCATCGGTCAATTTGTTTAATGAAAACATAATAATGAAATTAATTTGTTAAATAAATTAATCATAATCACTCATCCAGGTCCCCTTTTTGGGAACCTGGAGAATGATAATAGCACTGTTGGTTTTCAGTGGTTCTTGATTACTTAAAGTCGAGGTGAACCATCTCAGAACAACAATAAAGAAAATGCAGCATGACTCGACTAAATATCCCAGAGTTCGGTTCTGTTCGACCTAATACCTGGGATTCGTTATTTTGCGTTGTAATACTCTGAAATTAAAGAAGTAGTAAGCTTTGTCCCTGATGATATATACATCAATTAAAGTCAAATCTTTTTTAACGGCTGAAACAAGGCATATCAGCACTCTATAAAGTTCTCCAACATCCTGTATCACCATTACCTCGAAAGGACACTGTAAGCGCTGTAATTGGCCTGTTTTATTAATGACCAATATGCTATCAGTTTTACAATACTTAAAAACTTCTTCAATGTATTTCTTCTTTTCATTATCTGTCATGATTAGTACTCTGATGGTAATAATGCAACTTTGTCAATAACCCAGATCCTTATATATCCGACAGGGAAATCTGAGAATTCTAATGACTGAGATATCAATGGTCTCTTTCCTGTATCTTCCCTACAGGTTAATAACCAGGTGAAGTCTTTCTTCAACTGTTTCAACTCCCATATCTGAAAGTTGACATCCTTAAGCGATTTATGAGTCTGATAATTTATGATGGCATCAAATAGCCAAAAGGCTTGAAGATCATCCCTGATATACTTACAACCATCAGTCAAGAGTAGAGGAGACTTACCAGGGAATAAATGTTTATGATACTCCTCTGTACCATGAAATTGTCTGAGGTTTCTTTCTATAATATTTGTTTCCATAATTGTAGGTATTAAGCAATGTGAAATAAAAAATGGGCCATGCTTTCACATAACCCCCAACCGTGGTTTGAAATCAACATTAACCAACAACCTCGCTAATGGAGACAGGTTCTGTTGAGTAACGATACGAATGATTCAATTTTAGTTTCTTCTTTGTACCAGGAACCAGAAACTCCTATTCATCAACTTCGATTCTTTCAATCTCCCCCGGCAATGACTGACCTATGAGAGCTTTTGCCAGAACTTCATCAAATGTGCAGGGAATAGATGATTTCCTTGCTTTAAGATAAGGTTTATCAGTTGCCTTTGATATTGCAACCACAACACTGCCCTGGAGATTCATAACATTGAATTCTTTCTCATCAGCAGCTTTTCTTTTTTCAAGTCCAACGATTGTAACCATGTTTGTAAATTAAATTTGATTAAACGCTCCGGGGGATTTTCCCACCGCGAGTGCATAGTGACTGTTGATATGAGGTAGTTCTTATACTCTAAAGTATTTAGTACAAAAGTGACCTGGGGGGCTAATAATTTTAAACTACCTTATGACGGGGGTCTATTAATTTTAAGTACCTATACTTAGGGTCAATACTATTAAAGGACTGTAGATATAGTAATTATAATAGAAGGTAAAATTCAAAATATTATAGCCACCGACCTCTATATCAAACCTTGTCAGTGCAGTAGATCAGCACGATATATTTAATTATTTATTATTTTGTTTCTGTCTGATCGCATTTTGAACATCAAGAATTAATCAGAGGTCGTCCCTAATATCCTTATAGTTGTGTAAAATTTCCTTTTCAAACCTTAACAATGAATAAATTGGAGCAAAAATAATGGTAGAAAATTTTAAAATATTTAAGTATGAAAAAAGTAATAATGTTCCTTTTCCTTACTTGTTTATTTATTGCTCAAGTTGTCGCTCAGGATTCTACATTCTCCAAGGGCGATAAAGTTTTAAACGTTGGAGTAGGTATAGGGTCTTTATTAGGATCGGATTATACCACATCATTCCCTCCTATCTCTGCTTCTCTTGAATTCGGGGTTGCAGACAATGAACAAAAGAAATGGGCAATAGGTGTAGCTCCATTTATTGGTATTGGTTCTTATAAATATGAAGTTTATTCTGGACACGAGAATTATACTTTTATTCCGTTGGGAGTAAGAGGTGTTTTTCATTATCCGCTTGTAAAAAAACTTGATACATATGCTGGATTGCTCTTTGGCTACTTTATTGTCTCCGGCACACATGTGGGAAGTGCAGTTGCAAGCAGAGGGTATGGATCAGTGTTTATCGGCGGAAGATATTATTTCAATGAAAAATTTGCAGTAATGCTTGAACTTGGAGCTGAGACTATTCCACTGCATATCGGAGTTGCATATAAATTTTGATCTAACAGACCGATTTAGATATAAGTCAAAAATTAATATTATCCGGAAAATTTTTGTGGTTCCTATAAACCGGATGTAAGTGCAACAAGCGATACTGCTCCTATCAGTACCCAGAGCAAAACACCTAAAATAAAACTTTTCATTCCTGCTTTTTTTACTTCAGATAAGGAGATATTTGAACCGATCAGAAAAAGAGCAATTACCATTCCACGCTTACCCAGCCAGTTGAAATGAGCAAATGTGGCACTTCCACCGGGAAATAAATATGCTATTACAATACTTGCTACAAAAAGCCCTATAAACCATGGTATCTTAACTTTCCCGGTGTTTTTATCTTTTTGAACCAGTACAATTACTAATGATAACGGAATAATCCATAAAGCACGAATTAATTTGACAGTTGTTGCTATCTCAAGGGCTCTTGGTCCGTATGTTGCCCCGGCACCAACCACTGAACTGGTATCATGAATTGCTATTGCAGCCCAGGTCCCAAATGTTTCCTGGCTAAGATTAAAATGATGACCTATAATCGGAAATATAATTAATGCTATGGAATTCAGAACAAAAATAACGACCAGAGAAAATGAAATCTGATAATTCTTTGCGTCAATGACCTGCGCAACAGCAGCAATTGCACTTCCTCCGCATATGGCAGTTCCTGCTGATATGAGCATTCCGATTTTGGAATCAATTTTAAGTAATTTTGCGATTAACAGACCAAATGACATCACAAAGATGACCGAGATCGCAGTGTCTGCTAAACCTGTTTTTGATGCAATAATCACCTGTGTAAGATTCATGCCAAAACCCATTAATACTATGGATGCCTGTAATGAAAATGAAGTGTACTTTCTCACACTTTCGTATCTTATTCCGAGTAAAGACAAAATAAGGCCTATTCCCAATGCAATGGCAGGCGATATAAATGGCAAAAAACAAAGGAATAGTATTACGCTATAGATTGTTCTGATTTGTTTTTGAGTCAGATTCATATTTTCATCCGGGTTAATGTCGGACAAAAATAAGCCAGACGCATAATTAAAACAAATACTTATTTATTATAATCGATAATTAGAACTTATAATTAAATAGGAATTCCATGAACAATTTTATAGAAGATGCATCGTGTCCCTGCCTGAGTGCAATCCTGAATTTACGGTTCAGGGTAATGTTCTTTATGGTTAACTTTACAATTTCTTTTAATTGCAATTCCTTTTCTACCGATCTTTCCGAAAGAAGAGCAATCCCATCAAAATCACTTAAAAAATTTTTGATTGCTTCAGTGCTTCCCAGATGGATTAAAATATTTAGCTTATCTAAGAATATATGGTGTTTTAATAATGATTTTTGAATGACTTCGAGTGTACCTGAACCTTTTTCTCTCAGGACAATGGGTATTTGCATAAAATCAGCCGGTGATATCAATTTCCTTTTTGAATAAATACTGTTGCTGCCCGTTACCGCAATAATTTCATCGTCAATAAAATCGATATACTTAATATTTGATTGTGAAGTCTCATTTTCAACCAAAGCCATATCAATCTCATTCGCCAATAGTTTTTGTTCCATTTCGAATGAGTTACCATTAAACAGATGGAGTTCAATTTCAGGATAGCGTTTATGGAATGCTGCAAGAACTTTTGGAATAAGATATTGGGATATAGTGGAACTTGCACCTATCCGTAGCGTTCCTTTATAGCCATCATTTAATCTTTCAAGCTCAAATTCGAGTTCCCGGTAATGCTGACTGATTTCTTTTAAATAGTCATAGGTGATTTCCCCGGCCTTTGTCAGATATATTTTATTTCCTTTCCGTTCAAACAGGGTAACATTTAATTTACTTTCAAGCTCTTTAATATGGTTGGTTACAGCAGGCTGGCTTATAAACAGTTCTTCTGCAGCCTTTGAAAAGCTCAGATTCTTTGCTGCCGTCAAAAATACCTTATCCCGGTAATCCATATTATTTTACAACAAGAGATGCCGTTGAAAATCCTCTTTCCCCGTCGGAAGATATTCCCTCTACCACGATAGTATATTTGGAAGATTCATCAGAGGTATAAAACTCAATCTCAGCTTTTCCATCTTTCCCGGTATGAATATCAGGTTTCCAGAATAAGGTATTACGGAAATCAGGAATATGGGTTCCTCTCATCTGAGCTGTGCTGTAATCAGGTGAATAAAATCTGCCCGGAGACTGACAGCCTTCATATACCTGCCGGAAAATTGAGTTGTCAAAATCCATTGCGCTTAAATCACCCTTTTTAGTTATAAAACTTACAATCCCGTCAAAGGAATTATCCGCAATGAAATAGCGTGTATTGATTATATCTGCCCTTTCAATGTCTTTTGAATTTATATTTAATACTTTTTCAAAATCGTAAATTGGCACCCCGTCAACCAGAACCAGGGGTTGATTTTCAAAGGGATGCCCCCTGAACTTGTTTATCAGCTTAAATTTATATTTCCCGCTTTGCTTTTGTGTATAGACATTGGGCATTATCTCTTTCACAACTTCCCTTAAAGAGGTAAGTTCGATATAATCCGACATTTTTATTGTGTTTTCTGCCTTGCCGAAAAAATCGGGGATTATGGCTGTTGATTCTTCAGGGATTTTTTGTCTGAACGGTTCATAAATATTATTCACCTGCATGCTTATAACAGCATTATTTATATCGTCAATTTTACTGCTGTCAAGATAAAATGCAAAAGGTTTAAAATTGCTGAATGTACTGATGAATGGTTGATTAAGTTCTACATAATATCCTGAAATGTCGGGAGATAAAGGCTGAATTACAATCTCGTTCAATCCTGATTCTTTTATGACAAAGTAAAATTCGCCGTTTTCATCTGTTTTGCTGAATTGGCAACGGGCAGTTTTCCCGACAAAAGACAGGGAAATGTCTGTGTTCTTCAATGGCTCATCTGTCGCTTTTAAACGCATATAACCGCTGATAATGTGCCCTTCAAGTTCAGCGAGATGAACAGACCCGGTTACCCTGTCGATAATACTATCCTTCCGGTTAAAACCATAAAAACCGGTCATACCTGGAATATTGTCAAGTACAGATTTTGCTACTGATAACGACAGATCAGTCTCCAAAGGATTTCCTGCCATATCGGTTGCAGAAAGCACTATTTTTACTTTCTCCCTTGAGGAATATTCCGTTTTCCCGAGATTGATAGTATATTTAATCTGCCTCTCATTCTCTTTTGGAACAGAACTTCTGTCTGACTGATTTCTATTATCATCAGCAGGAAAAGTTTGGGAAAGGATTTCTTTTTTGCCTGTGTCCCTTGTTACTGAAGATAGTTTAAGATTATCAATCTTTTCGAAGGGATTAATAACTGATATAGATTTGTAAAAAAACTGGTCGGTTGAAAAATTTTGCATCCAGCTTGTATAAGCGCGCATAAGGTAGTTTCCTGAACTAATATTTTCCGGGAGAATAAAACTCGCTGATCCGGAAGTATTATCCATTCTTACTTTTATTTGTTTCAGGGGGAAATTGTTGTTATCAAGCATTTCCAGATAAACGACCTTACTTATATCTGTCGGAGCATGAGTCAGTCCATTAATTGTATAAACCTTAACCCAAACCTGCTCGCCTGAAATATAAACATCACGATCTGTCTTTACAAAAACTTCCTCTTTAAAGTTCTTTAAATCAAATATGTCATTCCTCTCTTTTAATTGCTGCGAGTATAACTGTACAGGGCAATAAATATTAAAAATCACCAAAATGATGACATTCAGCAATAACATTCTGCTTTTAATCTGATTGAATATTTTCAGGTAGTTAGGCATATTAATTTAAGTCTACCCAGAAATCTGGTTTTATACTTGTTCCGGTTAATTCACAGTCCGCACAATCAGGTTTGGAAAATACCATATATTCCAGCTGACTTGTTCCATTAAAATATTCAGGTTCAACAAAATAATAATCAGAGGTAACGCAAAATAAATCATACACAAAATCCCATGTAATAAGTGGTCCCAATGGTTGTTGATAATCACCTGGTTTCGCCTCAATTCTTTTACAAGGATAAGTATAATAAGGCAGATTAAGTCCAACAATTTCGCTGAACGGTATATTTTCCCTTTTCTGACTTACTGCTGAAACCTGGAAATAACCCAGGACTTCCTCATTAGGATTATTTATGTTATGAATATTGCTTATTACCGGAAATGGTTGTGATGCAAAAATATCACCTCCGCTTTCATTAACCTGATTTAAATTATTCCAGAACTCATATTCATTCTTTGAAACAGAATATTGCTTTACAAGAATGCTGTATTCAATGAGCAACCTGTCGGATTGATCACTGGCTATGAAAGTTATAGGTTCCTTCCTGACAGGGCCACTTTGACCGGCAAGGTTGGAATAGATTAATATTTCATCCGAATTTCTGCTTTTCCAGCAATATTCTTTTATTTCGGGAACTGAAGTAATTGAGCTGTCAGCCGGATCAAAATTGTATTTCTTAGGATCCGGCACCTTAAATTTCCAGGTCTCTTCATACGCCCATCTATAATATTGATTATTATCTCCCTCTTTTGAATCAAGATAAATGCTTATACCTTCCTCGGTTTGAGTCCCATTATTAACTACCTGCTGATCCTTCGCGAAATAAATAGTGTCTATATCCGGGACTGATTGCATCAGACAGGGATCTGATACATATTCTTCTCCTTCACCTGTCTTAATATGCAAAGTATACGTTCTTCCTATATTTCCCGTAAATGCAAGGCTGTCAGTTTTATATATCCCGCTTCCAGTATTGTACAGATTTATAGTGTTTCCGGCATCATCTGTTATGGTCACACTGGCGTCCAAAACCATTGTTGGGGTGGTATTCTGATTCTGAATAGTCCTGGACAATTTTACTGTATATGAAGTATTTGTATTTGTAATAAGTCCATCTACCACCAGAAGAGAATTGTATCCTTTCAGTTTCGGAGAGTACGGATCTATACAGGTGCTAAGTGCAAATACAGCAACTATAGCAATTATAGATTTATGCCCCATCTTTAACATGAAGCTATCGTTGTTTTAATAATCATTCAGTTTGAAAAGTAAAGTACAGGGAAGCAAAAATAATATTTATTATGCTCGATACACTCACAAGTCGAAACGCACAACTTTCCGAATCGCAACGCACTGAGCTGAATATGATGGGGCTGGGTCAGGCATTTTTCGTACTCTGGCGCGATCGGACATATGCGGCTGTACGAACACAACATACGAAACCCTTGGCATTCATTTCCACCACTCTGAGCGATAAGGACGCACCGGTGCGTGACCTGGCGCGAGAACTTTCAGCCCTGCTTTGCCCCGTTTGGTACGACGAGTATTCACTTAAGGTTGGCGACAGCCTTCGTGCGAGCATAGAAAAGGGCCTAAAGGAGACGCCTCGGTGTATCCTTGTGCTTTCTCCCGCGTTTCTGGCCAAGAGGGGATGGGGTAAAGCCGAGTTTGATTCAATCTTCACGCGAGAGATTCTCGAACGCAAGGATGTTATCCTGCCGATTTGGCATAACGTGGGTGTAAGGGAAGTATACGAGTACAGTCCCCGACTTGCCGATAAGGTGGGTCTTAACCTGTTAATCGGAGTAAAGCCGCTGGCAGGAAAACTAGCAGCGTCAATAAGAGCGGCGACAAGTGCATCGTAGGCTTGGCTAACTCGCGCTTGGATCTGACAAAGGCCGCTTCCGCTTCCTGTTGCCTTTTGCCACGACCAAGGCGATGATTCAATCCTTCAGGTTGGTGCTGGCCTTTGCAGCTCAAGCGCCAGCCGTTGCGGACGCCACAGATTTTCGGAGGAGCTGAATGACCATATTCATTGGAATCGACCTTGCGTGGCAAGGAAACAAGAACCCAAGCGGAGTTGCAGTTCTGGTCGGAGACTCCAACGGTATCCGTCTTGAACAGGCGCCCAACAGTCTGCCGAATATGTCGGATGTCATCACTTTCGTGCAAACCACAGCACGGCTGACACCGTGATTGCAGTTGACGCCCCGCTGATAATCACCAATCCTGATGGACAGCGGCCTTGCGCACCAGCGCATTAGCCAACGGTTTGGCCGGGCCAATGCTGGTGCGCATTCGTCGAACTTGCGAAAGTACCCCAGTTGAACATGCAGAGCGCGGAGTTAACCTGAGTTCTAATCAATCAAGGGTTTCGTCACTGTCCTAACCCACACGCCCCCGCATTGCCTGGTCGATGGTTCTTCGAAGTTTACCCACACCCAGCACACGTTGTCCTTTTTGG
>CAVVGP010000233.1:0-11617 GCA_963747625.1 uncultured Bacteroidales bacterium
ACAGAGTTTAACAGAAGTGCTGATGAACTGAAAGCAAGACTTGTTGACAAACTTTTCATCCTTGTTAATGGCAAAACATCTCAGGGAGTAAAGGATTATCTTAATGTGGATGTAATTCCTAAAGGAAGTAAATTCACACTGAAACAGCTTCAGGAAGTTGATTTCCTGAATGTCAATCCGAATAAGTGGACCACCGACAAGAAGAAAAATGACAGATCAAACAGCTTCTTCATAATTATATAATTAAGTATAAGGAGATTGATGGTAGTTTACAAACGCAAGAAATACAATATTACAATAGGCGATGAACTGCCGGCAGGTATTGTACGGCTTGGCCAAAGTTTATATTGCCAAGAAGCGTAAGGTAAAAGTCGGGGATAAGATGGCCGGACGCCATGGTAACAAAGGTATTGTTGCCAGGATCGTAAGGGCGGAAGATATGCCTTTCCTTGAAGACGGCACGCCGGTTGATATCGTTCTTAACCCGCTTGGTGTTCCTTCAAGGATGAACCTTGGACAGATTTATGAGACTGTTCTTGGCTGGGCCGGACAGAAGCTTGGACTTACATTCTCGACTCCTATTTTTGATGGTGCAACTATAAATCAGATTACTGAATACACCGAAAAGGCAGATGTTCCAAAATATGGGAAAACTTACCTTTATGATGGTGGAACAGGTGAACGATTCGACCAGCCTGCAACCGTAGGCGTTATATACATGCTTAAACTTGGCCACATGGTTGACGATAAGATGCATGCCCGTTCAATCGGACCATACTCTCTTATTACCCAGCAACCATTAGGTGGTAAAGCTCAGTTCGGAGGTCAGCGTTTTGGTGAAATGGAAGTATGGGCTCTCGAAGCATTCGGGGCAGCTCATATCCTTCAGGAAATACTCACAATTAAATCGGATGATGTTGTTGGCCGTGCCAAAGCATATGAAGCAATTGTGAAAGGTGAACCAATGCCTTTACCTGGTATTCCTGAATCACTAAATGTTCTACTGCATGAACTGAGAGGTCTCGGACTGAGTGTAATACTTGATTAAGTATATCGCCAGGTTTTGAATTTTTAATTTTAGATTAAATTAATATTCAGCATATGTCATTCAGAAGAGATAACAAAACAAAGACCAGTTACTCAAAAATCTCAATAGGTCTGGCTTCACCTGAAGAAATACTTGATCGTTCAAGCGGTGAAGTACTGAAGCCTGAAACAATAAATTACCGTACATATAAACCCGAACGCGATGGACTTTTCTGCGAAAGGATTTTTGGTCCGGTAAAAGATTACGAGTGCCATTGCGGAAAATACAAAAGAATCCGTTATAAAGGGATAGTGTGCGACCGTTGTGGCGTTGAGGTAACAGAAAAGAAAGTTCGTCGCGAAAGAATGGGCCATATTTCTCTGGTAGTTCCAGTTGCACATATCTGGTATTTCCGTTCATTGCCAAATAAAATCGGGTATCTTCTCGGTCTTCCTACCAAAAAGCTCGATTCAATAATATATTATGAGAGATATGTCGTCATAAACCCTGGTATCAAGGCTGTTGATGGAGTGAAATATCTCGATTTTCTCACAGAAGAAGAATATCTCGAAATTACTGAATCGCTTCCAAAGGAAAACCAGTATCTTGAAGATAATCACCCCGATAAATTCGTGGCAGATATGGGTGCAGAAGCTCTTTATAAGCTTCTCAGCCGTATTGATCTTGATGAGATGTCCTATTCTCTTCGTCACAGGGCCAATACTGAAACTTCGCAACAGCGTAAAAATGAAGCTTTGAAACGTCTGCAGGTCGTTGAGGCTTTCAGGGATTCAAAGCAGGTTAATAAGCCTGAATGGATGATTATTAAAGTTGTTCCGGTCATTCCTCCTGAACTGAGGCCTCTTGTTCCTCTCGATGGCGGACGATTTGCAACATCCGATCTTAATGATCTTTACAGAAGGGTCATAATCAGGAACAACCGTCTTAAAAGACTTATTGAGATCAAAGCTCCCGAGGTAATTCTGCGTAATGAAAAACGTATGCTACAGGAAGCTGTCGATTCTCTTTTCGATAATTCAAGGAAAGCCAATGCAGTAAAAACAGATGCCAACCGTCCTCTTAAATCTCTTTCTGACAGTCTGAAAGGAAAACAGGGAAGGTTCCGTCAGAACCTGCTTGGAAAAAGGGTCGACTATTCTGCACGTTCAGTAATCGTGGTTGGTCCGGAACTGGGTCTGCACGAATGCGGATTGCCAAAGGATATGGCTGCTGAATTATATAAGCCATTCATTATCCGTAAACTTATCGAGCGAGGTATCGTAAAAACGGTCAAATCGGCTAAAAAAATTGTTGACAGGAAAGATCCTGTCGTTTGGGATATTCTTGAGAATGTTCTGAAAGGACACCCCGTTCTGCTAAACCGTGCCCCTACATTACACAGGCTTGGTATTCAGGCATTCCAGCCAAAACTTATTGAAGGTAAAGCCATTCAGTTGCACCCACTGGTCTGTACAGCTTTTAACGCTGACTTCGATGGTGACCAGATGGCAGTTCACCTTCCTCTTGGAAATGGAGCCGTTCTTGAAGCACAGATGCTTATGCTTGCTTCGCACAATATCCTTAATCCGGCTAACGGAGCACCAATAACTGTTCCTTCGCAGGACATGGTTCTTGGCCTTTATTACATAACCAAGGGCAGAAAAAGTACAGAAGCTGATAAGGTAAGGGGAGAAGGACTGATCTTCTATTCACCTGAGGAAGTTAACATTGCCTACAATGAAGGGAAAATTGACCTTCATGCTCATATTAAGGTAAAAGTCAACGACAGGAAAGATGGTGAATTTGTTAACCACCTTATTGAAACTACAGTCGGTAGAGTAATATTTAATCAGTTTGTTCCTGCTGAAGTCGGGTATATAAATGAGATTCTTACTAAAAAATCATTAAGGGATATTATCGGTCGTGTTCTTAAACTTGCCGGTACAGCCAAAACAGCCGATTTCCTTGATGCAATTAAAAACCTTGGATTCTATTCCGCTTTCAAAGGTGGTTTGTCATTCAACCTCGACGATGTTATCATACCTGAAGAAAAAACAAAATTTGTTGCAGAAGGATATGAGCAGGTCGAAGAAGTGCTGAATAATTACAGCATGGGATTTATTACAAACAACGAACGTTATAATCAGATAATTGATATCTGGACACATGTAAATGCAAGGCTTACACAGACCCTGATGAAACAGCTGTCCACCGACAAACAGGGATTCAACTCGGTTTACATGATGCTTGACTCGGGTGCTAGAGGTTCAAAAGAGCAGATTCGACAGTTATCAGGTATGAGGGGTCTTATGGCAAAACCGCAGAAATCAGGTGCTACAGGCTCTGAGATTATTGAAAACCCGATTCTTTCAAACTTTAAAGAGGGACTGTCAGTTCTTGAGTACTTCATTTCCACACACGGTGCAAGGAAAGGTCTTGCCGATACAGCCCTTAAAACAGCTGATGCAGGTTATCTTACCCGTCGTCTTGTTGACGTTTCTCAGGATGTCATAATAAATGAAGAAGATTGCGGTACACTGAGGGGATTAATTGCAACAGCAATAAAGAAAAATGAGGAAGTAGTTGAATCATTATATGAGAGAATTCTGGGACGTACAACTGTTCATAATGTTTATCATCCTCTTACGGGAGAATTGATAGTAGAATCTGGTCAGGAACTTACTGAAGACCTGGCTAAGAAAATAGAAGATTCCCCGATTGAACAGGTTGAGATACGTTCAGTTCTTACCTGCGAATCCAAAAAAGGTGTATGTGCAAAATGTTACGGACGTAACCTGGCGAACGGAAGAATGGTTCAGAAGGGTGAAGCCGTGGGTGTAATTGCAGCACAGAGTATAGGGGAACCTGGAACACAGCTGACTCTTCGTACATTCCACGTTGGAGGTACTGCTTCAAATATTACTACCGAATCGAGACTTATTGCACGTTATGGAGGGATTGCTGAGATTGAAGAGATCAGGACTGTTCCAAAAAAAGATATTGAAAAGGGTGACGTAGATATAGTTATCGGACGTCTTGCTGAATTAAGAATAGTTGACAAGAAAACCGGAATTGCCCTTACAACTCATACCATTCCTTATGGCTCAAAACTTTATATTAAGCCGGGACAGGAAATTGAAAAAGGAAAACTGATATGTGAATGGGATCCTTTCAACGCTGTTATTATTTCTGAAATGGCAGGGAAGATTGGATATGACTTTCTCATAGAAGGCGTTACTTTCCGTGAAGAGTCTGATGAACAGACAGGTTTTAAGGAAAAGGTTATTATTGAAAGCAGGGACAAAACAAAGAACCCGGCAATCAAAATCATGAATCCGAAAGGAGAAGAGTTAAGGGTATATAACCTTCCTGTTGGATCTCATCTCGTTGTTGATACAAATAAAATGGTTGAAGCAGGTGAAGTGCTTGCTAAAATCCCAAGGGCAGTTGGAAAGTCAGGCGATATAACAGGAGGTCTTCCGCGTGTTACAGAGCTCTTTGAAGCACGAAACCCTTCAAACCCGGCTATCGTATCGGAAATCGACGGAGAAGTTACATTCGGAAAGATTAAGAGAGGCAACAGGGAAATCGCTATTAAATCAAAGACTGATGAGACCAAGAAATACCTTGTACCTCTTTCAAAACAGATACTTGTCCAGGAGAATGATTATGTAAAAGCCGGCGTGCCACTCTCCGACGGGGCTATAACTCCTTCTGATATTCTTGCAATCAAAGGACCAACTAAAGTCCAGGAGTACATTGTCAATGAGATCCAGGAAGTGTATCGGTTACAGGGTGTTAAAATAAATGACAAACATTTTGAGATCATTGTCCGCCAGATGATGCGTAAGGTTGAGATTGTTGATCCGGGTGATACAAAATTCCTTGAACGCCAGATAGTTGACAAGCTTGAGTTCATGGATGAAAATGACTGGATCTATGGTAAGAAGGTTATTATCGATGGTGGTGATTCTCAAACCCTGCGTCCCGGCATGATAGTTTCCTCACGTAAACTCAGGGATGATAATTCTGTCCTCAAGCGTCGCGACCTGAAAGTGGTTGAAGCGAGAGATGCTATCCCCGCTACTTCAAGCCAGGTTTTGCAGGGTATAACAAGAGCCTCTCTTCAGACAAAGAGTTTCTTCTCGGCAGCTTCTTTCCAGGAAACAACTAAAGTTTTAAATGAAGCAGCTATTTTGGGTAAGATAGACAGACTTGAGGGACTAAAGGAAAACGTTATTGTAGGTCATCTTATTCCTGCCGGCACCGGCCAGAGACAGTACAATGGCATTATTGTCGGATCACTTGAGGAGTATGAAAACCTGATTGGCGTTGAACAGGAAACTGAAGCTAACACAGAAAAATAGGTTTAATAATTAAAAACTATGACAGATCCCAAGAACCCTAATCAGATCAATATTGAACTGAATGAGGAAGTAGCTCAGGGAACTTATTCCAACCTTGCGGTGATAACTCATTCAGCTTCAGAATTTGTAATCGATTTCGTACGCATAATGCCCGGAATACCCAAGGCACAGGTAAAATCAAGGATAATTCTGACTCCGGAACATGCAAAAAGACTTGTTGCGGCACTCCAGGATAATATTGCCAAGTATGAATCTGTTCATGGACCAATTAAGGAAGTACAGGGATCAGGACCGGCAATTCCATTAAGTTTTGGAGGACCTACCGCTCAGGCATGATCTGTTTCTGAATCACTATACAAGCCGTCTGAATTTTTTCAGGCGGCTTGATTTTTTAAAGTAACTTAATATTGGATTGCAACAGAATTAAACCATATAACCAAAGCAGATTATTGCCGGTATCTGCACAAACCTATCCAAAACCGCCAATACCTTCTTTCATAATCAAGGATGCTCAGATTCAGACAATTTTGTATATTTCAGAAAAATTAGATGATGTTAACCAATAACGTCTCTTTCGTCGGGGCTGGAAGGGTTGCAGGAGCTTTATGCAAAGCGCTGTTTAATGCAGGTTTCAAAATTGATCTGGTTGTTTCTGAAACTGAAGTCAGATGGCAGGTCACTGGCTGATGCGTGTAATGCAGCGTGGTCGTCAGACCTGGTATTTCCGGAATCGACAAATGTTATTATTGTCGCTGTGCCTGACCACAGGTTGAAAAATGTAATGGAAATGCTCAGGTGCGACAGTGGAACCCTGGTGGCTCATACTGCAGGCAGCTTTGGTATGGAGATTTTTCCTGCGCAGATAAAACGAAAAGGTATTTTTTATCCTTTACAGACTTTCTCAAAAGACAGAAAAATAAGTTTTACTGATCTACCTTTTTTGATTGAAGCTTCTGACGATGAGTCTTCCGACATTCTAAAAAAAATGGCTGAGTCTGTTCATGCCAGTGTGCATTTCGTTGATACTGAGCAGAGACGTATGATTCATCTTGCGGCTGTTTTTGTCTGCAATTTTACAAACCATATGCTGACAATAGGGAAGGAGATAGCTTTTAAAGCGGGTTTTTCATTTGAAATACTTACACCGTTAATAAAGGAAACCATCTCCAAAGCGTTGGATTCCGGCCCTGAAAACTCACAGACCGGGCCTGCAGTGAGACATGATCAGAATACTATAGAAAAACATTTGGATTTACTATCTTTCTCCCGGAGAGTTGCAGAAAATTTAATAATGAACTAAGACAACGTTTAAGATAATTAAATGACTATAACAAGTCGGTATAATGGCTAACTTTAAAGAAGACCTTGTAAGAATTAAAGCATTTATTTTTGATATTGACGGAGTTCTGTCACTGCAGACAATAAGCCTGAATTCTTTTGGCGTGCCAAACAGGACTGTCAACCTTCGCGATGGTTATGCTCTGCAGCTTGCCGTGAAAAAAGGTTATCATATTGGAATAATTTCAGGAAGCAGCTCAAAGGAGTATCAAAAAAGATTAAAAATGCTTGGAGTAAGCGATATCTACCTTAAAAGCCGAAGCAAGCTCGATGATTTTAAAAGTTTTATTAAAAAATATAACCTTAATAAATCTGACGTTTTATTTATGGGTGATGATATCCCTGATTTTGAAGTCATGAAGGAGGCTGGTATTCCGGTTTGTCCTTCTGATGCAGACAGCGAGATCAAGACAGGTCTCCTCTTATATCTCTGATAAGAAAGGTGGAGAAGGATGTGTCAGGGATGTCATTGAACAGGTACTTAAGACTACATAATAACTGGATGGATTCAGACGCATTTACATGGTAAATTATGAAAGCATTTCTTAAGCTGATAAGATGGCAGAATCTTCTCATGGTGATCCTTACAATGGTGCTGATGAGATATGCGGTTCTGGCCCCTGTATAAGCAGGATCGGAGTGATATTAATAAAAGGAAGCGGGGAAGAGATACCCATGACACTCCAGTTTCCATGGTACGACTTTATTTTATTGGTTGCTGCTACTGTCTTTATTACAGCCGGAGGATATGTTATTAATGATTATTTTGATATAAAGACCGACCTGATAAATAAAGGCAAAGTAATTGTCGGAACAAAAATACCCCGGCGTCAGGCTATGATGTGGCACACTATTTTTAATATTGCAGGGGTACTTGCTGGATTCTATCTTTCGTATAAAGAAGGATATATATGGATGGGAACCATGTTTCTGGTAGTCTCAGGGTTGCTTTATTTTTATTCTGCGAGCTACAAAAGACAATTTCTTATAGGGAATATTATAGTGGCGATTCTGACTGCAATGGTTCCAATGCTTGTGGTCTTTTATGAATGGCCTGCATTATATAAATATTATACGCTCTGAATGCTATTTCGGTTCCCAATATGGATATTATTATTTACTGGGTAGGAGGATTTGCTTTTTTCGCTTTTTTAACCAATCTTATCCGCGAGATTATAAAAGACATCGAAGACTTTGAAGGAGATATTGCTTATGGAAGAAATACTGTTCCTGTTGTAATAGGGGTACTCTCATGCAAAAATAGTATCGATATGTCTTATACTGATTACAATTATTTTGCTTTACCTTACATGGCACTTTTTTATAAATGATACTATAACGCTGATATATATATCAATGTTTTGATTGTTGTGCCATCTTTTAGGCGTTATATACAGACTGGTCAAAAGCAATGAAAAAAAGTAGCTGCACAGTGCCAGCGGCATAATGAAAATAGTAATGATTAACTGGTGTGCTATATTCTGTTGTTGTAAAAATCAATACTTACCTGGAACCTCTTCTGATGATTATTGACAAACTCAATGACTATAAGATAATTCTTGCATCACGCTCCCCTCGAAGACAACAACTATTGACAGGAACTGGGTCTTAAATTTGATACTGTTAATCAAAGAATATGAAGAAATTTATCCTGGAAGATCTCACTGGGGAAGAAATTGCCAGATTTGTTGCACATGAAAAGGCAGCCTCCTTCAGGAATGAAATATCAGATAATGAGATAGTAATTGCTGCAGATACAATAGTATGGTGTAACAACAGAGTCCTTGGTAAACCTTTGAATAGGGAAGATGCAGTACGAATTCTGAAAGAAATTTCAGGAAACACTCATGAAGTTATTACCGGGGTATCAATTCTTTCTCTGTCAAAAGATCTACCTTTTCCGACTCAACAAAAGTTACTTTTGAACCACTCTCAGAAGAAGAAATTTATTTTTATATAGATAAATATAAGCCATATGATAAAGCCGGGGCTTATGGAATACAGGAGTGGATCGGCATTATTGCCTGCAGCCATATTGAGGGTTCATATTTCAATGTTGTGGGTTTGCCTGTACAGAAGCTTTATAAGGAGCTTCAGAGTTTTTTATTAATTGAATGAATGAGAGAGGGGGTCTTTTAAACTCTGTGAAACCTCTGTGGTTACTCTCTGACCCTCAGCGTAACGAGAAAGTTCTTAGATTTTATTGCACGGAGAGATGATATTGGGTCGACAGAGAACCACTGAGAAGAAGATTAAAAACAAGTTAAAAACAGGTGAGTGCTAAAAAGCATTAACTTTCGCAAAAAAAAGCAGGATAAAATGAAGATAGTTGCTGACGATAAAATTCCATTTCTCAAAGGAGCTCTTGAACCTTTTGCAGAAGTGGTCTATGTTCCAGGTAAACTGATCGACCGGAATGTATTGAAGGATTCTGATGCATTGCTGATCCGAACAAGAACAAAATGCACTGAGAATCTTCTGGAGGGACAAAAGTCAAGTTTATCGGTACAGCTACCATAGGTTTCGACCATATTGATATAGATTATTGCAGTAAAAGGAATATTACTGGACAAATGCTCCAGGATGTAATTCATCTCGGTTCAGCAATATATTGCCGCTGCCCTGCTGAGGATTTCCTCTGAATTCAGTTTTAATCTGAAGGACAAAACATTAGGAATTATCGGCGTAGGCAATGTAGGATCGAAGGTTGAAAAATTTGCTCGAGCTATAGGAATGAATGTTTTATTAAACGATCCTCCCAGGGAGAGACTTGAAGGCGAGAGGAAATTTTCACAACCTGAATACTGTTTTATCCGAATCTGATATTGTAACGGTTCATGTACCTCTCAATGTTTCAGGAGAATACAATACGCTTCATCTTTTTAATGACGAGACGTTTAAAAAAGTTAATAATGGCAGCTGGTTCATAAACACTTCACGTGGTGAAGTAACAGATACATGTGCGCTGAAGAAAGTTCTTAATTCCGGGAAACTGGGTGGTGCAGTTATTGATGTGTGGGAAAATGAACCGGATATTAGACCTCAGTCTGATGCAACAGATTTTTATTGCCACACCGCATATAGCAGGTTATTCGTCGGATGGAAAAGCAAATGGAACCGCTGTAGTTGTCAATGCCTTAAGCAAATATTTTAATTTCCCTGTGAAAAACTGGTTTCCTGAGAATATCCCGCCTCCTGTTTGTCCTTATATATCAATCGATTGTGATGACAAAGATGAAGAAGACGATAATCAGAGAAGCTGTGATTCATACCTATAATATTACCGAAGATGATTCCAGTCTGCGTTTCTCACCTGCCGATTTTGAAAAGCTGAGAGGTGATTATCCTCTCAGAAGGGAATTCTCTTCCATACATTAGACACTGAAAGCTGGCTGATAGAATTCAGAGAACCTGACCAACTTGGCTTCAGAATGTTTATTGTAATTGGTTATGCAGTTAATCAGATCTGTCTGATTTTTCTCTGTCCTCTACTATTAACATTGCTTTGACTTTTATCTTTTGTCTTTAAAGACTTATGCCGGAACACTTTTCCGTGGCCATGGCATACTCTTTTACCTGGAAAACAAATGCCTGCAGCCTGGTATCAAGTGATACAGAATCCTGTCCATCATAGGCGATATTGATAAAAGGAATATTGTTATGATCTTTCCTGAAAGTATCACTTACTGAAGCCACAAGTGTTCCAGGCATGCAGGTAAATGGCAGAATGGCAGCGATTCCTGAAATGCCCCGTTTAGTCAGAGCCACGGATGTACCAATTGCAACGGCGGATCGCCGTCATAAAATTGATTTATATATTTATTGCATAAACTAAGCATATCATGAAGCGATACATCTTTTTCATGATCGGTAAATTTTTCAATACCTCGAAGAAGTGAAGTTGCAATTATTTCCTGTCCCAATCCCTGAATTTTTGATTTAATAATTCCTTTTTTATCATTTTTCCATTTGCTGTCGCGCGTAAAACGATATGTAGAATAAGTTATCCATTCAGAAAACGGAGCAACAACACTTCAACGCCAAGATCTTCAAGCCTTTTTGAGATATTACCATTGCAGGCTGAATTATCGCGCATGAATATCTCACCAATTATTGAAACGACAGGTTTCCTCCGGCTTTTATCAACCTTTATGGCCATAAAATCTGAAGACGATTCCGACCAGTGTTTTATGCAGATCCTTTGATCCGTTTTCGATGCATTTTATCAAGTCGTGAAAGGAATCTTCGTATAGCCTGTCTGAGTCTCCTTTGTTCAGTTCATAAGGCCGTGTTTCCCTGTGAATTTTATGGAGGTAGTCGGCAACTACAAATCCTTTCCATGCATTGATCCTGAATTTCTGTCCATGCTCGCCTGCAACATCTTCATATGATGTATCATTTGATGGTGTAATAAGTTCAGCCTGGTGAAACCCCAGTCTGTCAAAAAGAATCCTGTGAAATTGATTATACTGACCAAACCGGCATGGTCCATTATGATCGGGCATAAAAAAGCTCATTTTTGACGGATCTGCGCCCGGTTCCATGAGCTTTTTGAGAAAGCTTCCGGTAGTGCATATCATTGGAAAGCATTCTTTTGATGAAGTATATTTTCTTCCCAAGTGCCAAATCTTCCCCGGTCTGTTTTGGAAGCACTTCGGAAGGTATTCCACAACTGCGGGCTGCTGCTGCAATCATATAAGCACCGTCATTCATATAGGGAAAGTAAAGTACCCTATCCTTTTGTGGTGATGTCGGGCTTGGACGGGGCCTGAAGATTGAAAGATCTTTCTTCTGATTTTTCTCTGAGCCGCTGAGACTGTCAAGAAAAGCTTCAATACGGGTAATCATACCTGCATCGGCAGAATGTTCATCGATTTCGAGATGG
>CAVVGP010000234.1:0-5218 GCA_963747625.1 uncultured Bacteroidales bacterium
CTGTTTGGTTATGATACTGCTGTTATTTCCGGGAGCCGTGGCTTCTTTAAAACAGTTCTTTATTGCACCGTTAATGAATAATACTGAAGCTGCCGCAAAGGTGATATTCCAATTTAAAATTATCGGAGTGCTAAGCTTCCTTTTTATATATTTTTTAATAGCCTCATTTCTGAAAAAACTATTTATCGATCTGAAAAAAACTGTTTTTATACACTCTCATTGCAGGATTATTTATCGGATTTATAATATACTATCTCTTCCTGCAGTACGGTAATACATTAAATGAGAGTCTGATCAATGTAATTCATGGGTTCAATATATCAAGTGCACTTATCGGATGTATAATAGGAGGATCAATTGGGGGATATATAAGTCAGGGTATAGGACGTAAAAGAGGATTAATACTTGCAGCATTATTGTTCATAATCTCAGCAATTGGTGCAGCTTTACCTGACAAACTTAATTTCCTTGGATCAGAACCTATTTGCATGTTCATGGTTTACCGGATTATAGGTGGCATAGGCGTAGGACTTGCTTCAATGCTATCCCCCCTGTATATTGCCGAAATATCTCCTGCCCGAGATAAGGGGCAGGCTGGTTTCATTCAATCAGTTTGCAATTATTTTCGGTATGCTGGTAGTCTACTTCGTGAATTATTTTATTGCACGGGGGCAGCCACAGGCATGGATCGATTCCACAGGCTGGCGCTGGATGTTTGCATCAGGTACCATTCCCGCACTTCTCTTTTTTATTATGTTATTTTTTGTTCCTGAAACACCCAGATATCTGATGTATAAGAACAATGAGATAAAAGCCCGTGATGTGCTCAATAAAGTGGTTGGTGATGAGAAAGCAGCTATCGTGGTTGCTGAAATAAAGAATTCATTAATTGAAAAAAGCGCGCCCTGGCTTTCGTTTGGCGGACTGGTAATTGTTATAGGCATTTTTCTTTCAGTCTTTCAGCAGTTTGTTGGTATTAATGTTGTATTATATTATGCTCCTGAAATTTTCAGGACACTTGGAAACGGAACAGATTCCGCTTTGCTCCAGACCATCCTGGTGGGTATTATTAACCTGAGCTTTACGGTAATAGCTATTCTTTCTGTTGACAGGTTTGGACGCAGAAAATTGCAAATTTTGGGAGCACTAGGAATGGCTGTAAGCATGTTCGGCCTGGGTATGATATTTTATCTTCAGAAAATGGGATTCAGTGCATTAATCTGTATGCTGGTCTATGTAGCCAGTTTTGCAATGTCGTGGGGACCTGTCACCTGGGTATTGCTGTCAGAGGGATCTTTCCTTAACAGTATAAAAGGTGCAATGTCGATAGCTGTTGCAGCGCAATGGTTGGCAAACCTGTTTATTTCCACAACATTCCCGATGATGAATGACAGCTCATTCCTGACAAGTTATTTTCATCATGGCTTTGCCTACTGGATTTATGCAGGAATGGGAATCCTTGCAGCTGTATTTATGTTCAGGCTCGTTCCTGAGACAAAAGGGAAAACCCTTGAGGAGATACAGGGTTTCTGGAAGAAATAATCAATAAGAAGATTGTTCTTAGAATCAAACTTTGCACAATTATATCTTAATATCTTATTATTAATTATTTATCTCTAGGTACTTAATTCTATTATTATGGCAACATTAGACTGGATCATTCTGATCATATTTTTCACGTGCCTTGTGGGAATCGTATTCTGGGTAATCAAACACAAAAAAGACAATACAAGCGATTATTTTCTTTCCGGCCGCAGTGAAACCTGGCTGGCTGTGGGAGCTGCTATATTTGCAGCCAATATCGGATCAGAGCACCTTGTGGGTCTGTCAGGCGCCGGGGCTGAAAGTGGAATGGCAATGGCACACTGGGAAATGCAGGGATGGATGATACTTGTTCTGGGTTGGGTATTTGTTCCTTTTTATGCGCACAGCAAGGTATTTACAATGCCTGAATTCCTGTCAAGACGTTATAATGCAAACACAAGTTCAACTCTTTCCGTAATTACTTTAGTAAGTTATGTGCTTACAAAAGTTTCTGTTACTGCCTTCACCGGGGGAATATTCCTTCAGTCAGTGATCGGCATCAATTTCTGGTACGGGGCTATAGGCCTTGTTCTGTTAACAGGAATCTTTACAGTTTTTGGCGGGATGAAAGGCATAATGACCATTTCGGTGGTGCAGGCTCCTATCCTTATTTTAGGAGCTTTCACTATCCTTATCCTTGGTCTTTTAAAAGTAGGCGGAGGAGGCCTTATCGATGGCTGGCATGAAGTGGTAAAATTTGCGGGTAGCAATGGTTCCACAAATATGCATCTTGTTCATCCTAAGGGAGATGTATGGTACGATAAGTTTCCTGGAATAAGTGTGATATTTGGTGCATCTATTATTGGCTTCTGGTACTGGTGCACCGACCAGCATATTGTGCAAAGAACACTTGCTGCAAAAAATTTAAAAAACGCCAGGAGAGGAACTATTCTGGCAGGGTTTCTTAAAATTTTGCCTGTTTTTATCTTTTTAATACCAGGCATGATTGCTTCAGCCTTAAGGGGTAAAGGAGTTCTCCTCTTTACTGACAATAATGAAGCGTATGGCAGTCTGGTAAGGAACCTGTTGCCAATTGGTGTGAAAGGCATTGTTGTGGTAGGTTTTATTGCCGCGCTCATGACCTCCCTGGCTGCTCACTTTAATTCATCGGCAACCCTGTTTACCATCGACTTTTACAAAAACAAAAGACCTGATGCCAGTGAACATCAGCTGGTATGGATAGGACGTGTTGCGACAATTTCTGTTGTTTTCCTGGGACTTATCTGGATCCCGATAATGAAAAGTCTTGGTTATGTACTTTATGAATATCTGCAAAATGTTCAGTCGTTGATTGCACCTGCAATAGCAGCAGTATTCCTTCTTGGAGTATTTAACCGGAAAATCACTCCCAAAGCAGGTGAATGGGGATTATTAATAGGGTCATTAATCGGGCTCTTCCGTCTTTGTCTTATGGTCTTTGATCCCGGAACCAGCTTTGATGCAGCTCAAAAAATGATTACCAATCCGGCTCTGCGAAGCGGTCTCTTTACAATCCTAAATATAAACTGGATCCATTTCTGTATATTCCTGTTCTTCTTTACAATGCTGTTAATGGTAGTAATAAGCCTTTTTACTCCAAAGGCAGGAGAGCACCAGTTGCAGGGAATTACCTATTTTTCACAGAGCCCCGAACAGGTGAAAGAGACTCACGATAGCTGGACTGTTTCAGATATCCTTACTTCTCTTGTAGTGGTTGGAATATGTGTTGCATTTTATATTTATTTCTGGTAAAAATTGACCCGTTCAGGTACTAACGGTATAAGAATAAAAATTAAAATATATTAAATATGAAAAATCTAAAACAATCTGAAATCTGGTTTGTCACCGGAAGTCAGCATCTATATGGTAATGAGACTCTTACCCAGGTAGCCTCAGATTCTGCCGTAATAGCTTCATATCTTGACAACTCTCCAAAAATTTCACAAAAGGTTGTTTTTAAACCTGTTCTTACAACTTCCGATTCAATAACCGGACTTTGCAGTGAAGCAAATAATTCAAAAGAATGTATCGGACTCATAACCTGGATGCATACTTTTTCTCCTGCTAAAATGTGGATCCGTGGTTTATCCCTGCTTGAAAAGCCTTTTCTTCATTTCCATACTCAGTTTAACAGGGACATTCCGTGGAATTCAATCGATATGAATTTTATGAATCTCAATCAATCAGCTCATGGCGATCGTGAATTTGGATTTATTGGTTCAAGGATGAGGCTAAACAGGAAAGTGGTGGTTGGCCATTATATGGATCCCGAAACCATCGACCGGATAGCAGTATGGATAAGGGCAGCATCAGCATATAATGATGCATTTAGCATGAAGGTTGCAAGATTTGGAGATAATATGCGTGATGTTGCAGTGACAGAAGGAAACAAAGTGAGTGCCCAGATGAAAATGGGTTATTCAGTTCACGGCTTTGGCATTGGTGATCTGGTGAAAGCAGTAAATGAAGTATCTACTGTTGATATAAATAAATTGCTGGCTGAATACAGGTCAGAATATAAACTGAGTGAAGATATCGGCACTTCCGACAGGCTGAAGGAGGCTGCCAGGATTGAGCTTGGAATGGAATCTTTTCTTACTGCAGGAAACTTCAAAGCATTTACAACTACATTTGAAGATCTGCACGGACTGAAACAATTGCCCGGCCTTGCTGTTCAGCGTCTCATGGCTAAAGGATATGGCTTTGGTGCGGAAGGTGACTGGAAAACTGCTGCCCTGGTACGGTCGATGAAGGTCATGTCAATTGGCTTAAAAGGCGGAACCTCATTTATGGAAGATTACACTTATCATTTTGATCCGGAAGGAATGAGGGTTCTGGGGGCTCATATGCTTGAAGTGTGTCCTTCAATTGCTCTTGAAAAACCTTCAGTTGAGATCCATCCGCTTTCAATAGGAGGAAAAGATGATCCTCCAAGGCTGGTTTTTAAAACTGCTCCAGGAAATGCTATAAACGTTTCTGTAATAGATCTTGGAAACAGGTTCAGAATGATAGTTAATGAGGTTGAAGTTGTTAAATGCCCGGATATGCCCAATCTTCCTGTTGCCAGTGTCCTCTGGAAACCCTTACCTGATCTGAAGAGAGGAGCAGCCGCATGGATTATGGCAGGAGGAGCTCACCACACAGGATTCAGTACTGCAATAAATTCTGAATACCTTGAGGATTTTGCAGGTATGCTGGGAGTCGAATATGTGCTTATCGGTGAAAAGTGCGATCTTAACTCTTTTAGAAATGAATTAAGGTGGAATGAAGTATATTACCATATCTCAGGGGGGATAATTTAATTACTGAAATGGTTGCTCGTTCAAAATCAGAAGAAACATTTTTTGAAGAATATGAAAATCTACTCAAATACCACAAGACATCTGGTTGCAGTTGACTGTATAATATTTGGTTATGATATATTCGAAAAGGAGATAAAACTACTTCTGTTTAAGCGTTCCTTTGAACCTGCTAAAGGGAAATGGTCACTAGCCGGAGGATTCGTAAATGCTGATGAAAGTCTCGATGAAGCAGCCAGCAGAATTCTCAGGAATCTCACAGGACTTGATTCAGTCTATATGGAACAGTCTTATGCTTTTGGTGAACCAGACCGGGATCCAGGGGACAGGGTAATTTCAGTTGCATATTTTGCTCT
>CAVVGP010000235.1:0-9958 GCA_963747625.1 uncultured Bacteroidales bacterium
TGCCGATATTATATTGTTGGCACTTATCGGGATATTAATTGTTTTTCTTTCTTTCCGCAAGGATCATAGAAAACCAATTAAAAATTATGTGCTGCTGGTTTCATTAGATGGTTTCAGATGGGATTACAGTAAAATATATAATACCCCTAATCTGGATCAGCTTGCGAAAGACGGAGTGAAAGCTGACAGGATGTACTCCTCATTTCCGACAGTCACTTTCCCGAATCATTATTCAATTGCAACAGGCTTGTATCCCGATCATCACGGATTGATAAATAATAGTTTCCCTGCTCCTGATCTTGGACTTTTTTACAGGATGGGTGACAGGGCTGCAGTGGAAAATCCTGCTTTTTATGGAGGAGAGCCAATATGGGTAACAGCTGAGAAACAGGGTGTCAGATCGGCTTCATTCTTTTGGGTAGGATCTGAAGCTCCTGTTGACGGGATGCATCCTTCATACTGGAAGAAATATGATGAGACTGTAACATTTGAAGCCAGGATAGATACTGTTATAAAATGGCTCGGGTACCCGCCTGAAAAGCGCCCTGCATTTGTTACACTATATTTCAATGAGCCCGATGAAACCGGACATAAATTCGGACCTGTTTCAGAACAAACAGGTAAAATTGTACATCGGCTGGACAGCCTGATGGGTGTACTGAGGACAAAGCTGGCATCATTGCCGGAAGCAAAAAAAATTAACCTGATCATAGTCTCTGATCATGGAATGGAAGCAATTTCCCCGAAAAGATATATTGACATTAAATCGGTGGTACCTGACAGGATGATTGCTTCAATATCCGGAGGAAATCCTGTTTATCTGATTAATCCTTCTGAGGGAAAGAAAGACAGTGTTCTTTATCTGCTTAACAAATCCAGGGGATTGAAAGCATGGAGTAAATCGCAGTTACCTTCAAAATGGCATTATGGGACTAATCCGCGCATCCCGGATATTGTTGTGGTTGCAGACAGTTCATGGAGTATAGGAACGCGGACTGATGGTTCATCCCTTAGAGGAGGTGCTCATGGTTATGATAATACAAACTCCGATATGTTTGCCATCTTTTATGCAGTGGGACCTTCTTTCAAAAAAAATTATCGGTTAAATGAGCTGAACAATGTCGATATTTATAACCTGATTTGCAGAATACTGAAGATCACACCAGCAAAAAACGACGGAAATCCGGCACACATTAAGGGAATGCTTAAGTAGGCTTAGGAACATTAACGCTCTAAACGAGCTCTGACCCCCCTTTGTATTTCCCCCAGGGGGAAAAAACACTACTGGTTTAGTAGTATTTATCTAAATGGTAGTGTATTTTCTCCTCTTTTGGGGAGATGCCGCGAAGCGGCAGAGGGGTTTTAAACGCTAATAGAAATCCTTCATTGGTTTTGTTTTTCCGGAATTTTCTCCGTATAATTATTATCAAAATCAGATCATAAATGGACCGTCTGAAATTTGTTGCAGAATTAAAAAAACAACCGGATAAAGTTTGGGATATCATTGTTATCGGTGGAGGGGCTACAGGTCTTGGAGTTGCCCTTGATGCTGCCTCCCGGGGTTATAAAACAATATTACTGGAACAGTCTGATTTTGCGAAGGCTACTTCATCACGGAGTACAAAGCTTGTTCACGGAGGAGTTAGGTACATGGCCCAGGGTGATTTATTACTTGTCATGGAAGCGCTGCATGAACGCGGTATAATGCTTAAAAATGCTCCGCATCTTACCTTCAACCAGGAATTTGTAATTCCTGTTTATACATTGTGGGATGTTTTCATGTATACCGTGGGGCTTAAATTCTACGATCTCTTAGCCGGACGACTGAGCATGGGGAAATCTTATTTTATTAACCGGGAAAAGACACTCACCCGTTTACCTCTGCTAAATTCAAAAGGATTGAAAGGCGGTATCGTTTACCATGATGGCCAATTTGATGATTCCAGAATGGCTTTTGCTCTTGCAGAATCCTGCTCTGAAAAGAAAGGAATTGTACTTAACTACTTCAAAGTTACGCACCTTCTGAAAGACGATAAGGGAAAAATCAATGGTGTTATTGCCACCGATCTTACTTCAGGTGAAGAATTTAACCTGAAAACAAAACTGGTAGTAAATGCAACCGGGATCTTTGCTGATGAGGTTGCCAGGATGGATAATCCGGGATCAAAATCAACCATCAGACCCAGTCAGGGTGTTCACATAGTGCTCGAAAAGTCTTTTCTTAAGAGCGATTCTGCAATAATGATCCCGAAAACAGATGACGGAAGAGTTCTTTTTGCTATTCCCTGGTACAACGAAGTTGTCGTTGGAACTACAGATACGCCTCTTGATAAGATAAGTATGGAGCCTGTTGCTCTTGAGGAAGAAATAAATTTTATTCTGAATACAGCAGGAAAGTATCTTGTCAACCCGCCGGAGCGAAAAGACGCTCTCTGTATCTTCGCAGGATTGAGACCGCTAGCAGCTAATCCTGACAATCCTGAATCAACTAAAGAGGTTTCACGAAGGCATAAAATAACACTTTCTCCTTCGGGCCTCCTGACAATTATCGGCGGTAAATGGACCACCTACCGACGGATGGCTGAAGAGACAATTGACAGGGCAATTAAAGCAGGACTGCTGGTAAAAGCCAAATGTGTCACTTCAAACCTTAAGCTGGCAACATCATCTTTAAGTAATTCTTCAGAAAGGTTACACATATATGGGGATCATGCTGCTGATATAGAAAAGATGATATCGGAAAACCAGGAACTGGGAAAATCTCTTGACCCCAGGCTGCCTTATACAAAAGCTGAGATAATCTGGATTTGCAGAAATGAAATGCCATTCCGGATTGAAGACATACTGGCAAGAAGAACCCGTTCATTATTTCTTAATGCCCGTGCAAGTGTGGAAATTGCGCCTAAAATAGCTGAACTGATGGCAAAAGAATACGGACATGATCAGAAGTGGCAAAATGAACAGATTGAATCGTATAATGAATTAGTAAAGAGCTATATATAGGAGTCTGAAATTTACAAATAAACAGGAATACATGAAAGAATTCATTTTAGCTTTAGATCAGGGGACAACAAGCTCCCGGGCAATAGTATTTGACCGGAATGGCCTACCTGTAGCAACTGCGCAAAAGGAATTTACACAATTTTACCCTAAACCAGGCTGGGTTGAGCATGATCCGGAAGAAATATGGACATCACAGGCCAGCGTTGCGCAGGAAGCTATTATTAAAGCAGGACTGGAAAGTACCAATATATCTGCGATTGGAATTACAAACCAGCGCGAGACTACAGTGGTATGGAACAGAAAAACAGGGAAACCTGTTTATAAAGCTATCGTCTGGCAGGACAGACGCACTGCAGATTTTTGTGATACACTTAAGGATGAAGGAAAAAGTACAGAGATCCTTGAAAAAACAGGCCTGATTATTGATGCCTATTTTTCCGCAACAAAAGTCAGGTGGATTCTGGATAATGTAAAGGATGCAAGGGCTCTGGCGGAGAGCGGACAGCTGGCATTCGGAACAATTGATTCCTGGCTGGTATGGAACCTTACTAAAGGCAAGCTTCATATTACAGATGTTTCCAATGCTTCACGGACCATGTTATTTAATATCCACACTCTTAAATGGGATGATGAATTACTAAGAATATTCAATATTCCTGCTTCAATGCTTCCGGAAGTAAGATCATCCAGCGAAATATACGGATACACGGAGGGCCATTTTGCCAGTTCTGTCCCTGTTGCCGGAATAGCCGGTGATCAGCAGGCAGCTCTTTTTGGTCAGATGTGCATTGAACCCGGAATGGTGAAAAATACTTATGGCACAGGATGCTTTATGGTTATGAATATCGGAAACAGACCAATTGAATCAAAAAGCAGACTTCTGACGACTATTGCGTGGAGAATTGGCAACGATACTCAATATGCGCTGGAAGGCAGTATTTTCATCGCAGGTGCAGTTGTTCAATGGCTTCGCGATGGTCTGGGAATTATCAATGCTTCAGGTGAAGTTGAGAAGCTTGCTGCCAAAGTGAAAGACAGTGATGGTGTTTATTTTGTTCCTGCTTTTGCCGGGCTGGGAGCTCCTCACTGGAATCAGCATGCACGCGGAACACTGGTTGGATTGACCAGAGGATCCACTTCATCACATATTGCAAGGGCTGCTCTTGACAGTATTGCTTTTCAGACTCTGGAAGTTCTGCTTGCCATGCAAAAGGATTCCGGGATTGACATCCGTGAGCTAAGGGTAGATGGAGGAGCGACTGTTAATAATAATCTTATGCAGTTTCAGTCCGATTTATTACAGGCCGATGTGGTAAGACCAAAAATTACCGAGACAACAGCCCTTGGATCTGCTTATCTTGCCGGACTTGCTGTTAAATACTGGGGTGATATCAGCGAAATCAGGCAGCAGTGGCAGATAGACCGGACATTCTCTCCTCAGATTAAGGAGGGTGAAACACTTTCATTAATTAAAGGCTGGCACCGGGCTGTAAACGCAGCCAAAGCCTGGGCTGATGATCCGAATTAAAATAATATAAATGCATTCGCAGGAACGTCGTATGTATTTGTAGGGACGTTGCATGCAACGTCCCTACAAATACATGCAATGTCCATATACAAACAAATTTTTATACAATTATTTAATAACCTAAAAATATGAATGCTTTTTTTGCTGAATTTTTCGGCACTGCCATGATCCTGGTTTTTGGAGGAGGCGTGGTATCGAACGTCGTTCTTAATAAAACAAAAGGGAATAACAGCGGCTGGATAGTAATAACCTTTGGATGGGCAGTTGGTGTTTTTACCGGAATATTAATAGCAGCTCCAATAAGTGGAGCTCATCTGAATCCGGCTGTAACGGTGGCTCTGGTAATTGTAGGTAAATTTGACCTTGAAAAGTTGCCAATGTATATATCTGCCCAGTTGCTGGGTGCAATGTTTGGCTCTTTTCTTGTGTGGGTAGCTTATAAAAAACATTTTGATGCGACGGAAGATGCAGATTCTAAACTCGCAGTTTTTGTTACTTCACCAAATATAAGGAGTTATTGGTATAATATGCTTACCGAAGCAATAGGAACTTATGTTCTTGCGCTGGCCGTTCTATATATGGCAAAGCCCGATGTAGGTCTTGGCGCGCTGAATGCACTTCCCGTTGCAATTGTAGTTCTTGGTATAGGTCTGTCATTAGGCGGGCCTACTGGATACGCCATAAATCCTGCCCGTGATCTTGGCCCCCGTATAATGCATTTCCTTCTTCCTATACCCGGCAAACGCGACAGCGATTGGAAATACGCCTGGGTACCAATCCTTGGGCCTTTGGTCGGAGCTGCACTGGCAGCAGTAATGTTCCTGATTTTTAAAGGGGCTTATTAAAGAAAACGTAGTCTAAGGCTACTTTTTGACATCGATTTAACAGGTTTGGCAGAATTTTTTATAGACTTCGTCAAAATCTTTTAAAGAAACTATCCGGCCGCATTGCTTCATTTGGAATACAATTGTTAAATTAGCTAAACATTAAGGTATTAGTTAAGGTTTCAAGAGGGGAGGGGATTTAATTATACTCTATATTTTAGTATAAGGTTAAATGTTTTTTCCAAATCCATCATAGTTTTATGGTCTAATGAATTTTGATAAAACTGGTCTTTAAATTAAATTAGAAACAATTTAAATAACAGCAATAAACAAAACTATTAAAGAATTGTTAAATTTTTAGTATAGACTAAATCTTAAAATTATGAAAAAACTATTACTGTCATTTTTAGTTGTCGTTTTTGCTTTAGGGCAACTGTTAGCTCAGGAATCTACTTTTAAACAGGGGGACAAAGTCCTCAATCTTGGTATCGGACTTGGATCTACACTGTACTCCGGATCCTATTATTCCAGCTCTATTCCTCCTCTCTCAGCTTCGCTTGAATTTGACGTCAAGGATGGCATTCTCGAAAAAGGATCAATCGGTGTCGGTGGATATGTCGGATACTCAGCATATAAGTACTCATACTCTTACCTTGGATATGACGAAGGCTGGACGTATTCTAATTTTATTATTGGAGCAAGAGGAGTTTTCCATTATCCTCTGGTAAATAAACTTGATACGTACACAGGAGTTTTGCTGGGATTCAATATTGTATCAGCAAAATGGACAGGAACCGGCGTCGAGACTACTCATGCTTCATCAGGCGGTGTTGTAGGATCATGGTTTGTAGGCGGAAGATATTATTTCAGCGATAAGTTTGCCGGCATGCTTGAATTAGGCTATGGTGTTACTTACCTGAATATTGGCGTCGCTCTCAAATTTTAATTTTTCAAAACAATTTTTACAGGATAAATAGTATTACCTGTTTCACTGAAGCAGCTTTTTTATTTAAAGGGCTGCTTTTTTTTGATATATTCTCTTGTCTTAAAAGCTTGAATTTGCTTCAAAAACAAAAAACAGAATTATCTTTATCAAAAAAAGTAATTATGAAAGCAAGGCTCAGATTATTCTTTCAAAAGCTTCGGAGGCTGCCAGGGAAATCAGCCCGGTACAAAATAAGTTTTTTCGTTTTAGGGATCTCATCGACGATTTGGTTCCTGATAAGAGTAATTCCAAAGCCGCAAAGGGCAACTTACCCTTGCATGAGAGCTGCGGCACCAGTTATGTCAGCTTTTGTTATGTATCTGCTTTCTTTATCCGGTTCAGTCCTGGCATTCAGAAAAGCTAAAAACCATTTCAGGAAAGCCAGGTATGTTTATGCTGTCTCCTTTTTTATAATTGCTGTGGCATGTTCGTTATTTTTTCTGACCAGTAAGACTGATACAATTAATGCCAGCACAACTGATGTAAACAGTGTCATGTCAAATTCTCCCATCGGTGCCGGGCACGGAATTTTCCCAGGCAGGGTGGCGTGGATCTTCGATCCAAAAGTTGCAACCTGGGATGGAACCAATAAATACTGGTGGGACGAAAAATGCACTTCACAGGCTGAAGCAGATAAAATGCTTACAAATGTACTGATTGCACTTACCGGCAAAAATACAGAAAGTGATGCATGGATCGCTCTATTTAGGAATTTTAATAAAGAGAAAAGGAATGAGCTTAAGGGATATAGTCCCGGTCAGAAAATAGCCGTAAAAATTAACCAGAATAATACCAAAATGCATGCCGACACGACAGGACTAAATGCTTCGCCGCAGTTGGTTTATGCATTGATCAGCAGTCTGACAAAAGAGGCAGGCGTTCCTCAGAAGGATATTACAATTTTTGACGCCAGCAGGTTTATTACTGATAACATTTTCAATAAATGTCACAAAGATTTTCCTGAAGTTTTATTTGTTGACAATGAAGGTGGCAATGGCAGGATAAAATCGACTTATGCAGATAATGCTATCCCATACTCTGTTGACAATGGAAAACTTGCAACCGGTCTTGCTGCCTGTGCTGTTGAAGCTGATTATATTATTGACATGGCACTTATGAAAGGTCATGTTGGACAGGGAGTTACTCTTTGTGCCAAGAACTTTTACGGAGCCACCAGTATTGATCATAACTGGAGAAAAAATGCCCATGACAACTTCAACCAGGATCCGCAGGGGAAAGATAAATATATGACCTTTACGGATTTTCTTGGCCATAAAGACCTTGGAGGAAAGACAATACTGTTTATGATTGATGGATTTTACGGAGCCCGTTCGCAGGATGGTCCTCCTTTGATCAAAGATAAATGGAGAATGTCTCCTTTTAATAACCGCTGGCCCTCAAGCCTGTTTGCTTCGCAGGATGGAGTGGCAGTTGATGCTGTAGGTCTGGATTTTATAAGGTCAGAATGGCCTGATAATCCTGACCTGGCCTATAGCGAAAAATATCTTGTTGAGTCAGCTCTGGCAGACAATCCGCCTTCAAAGACAGTTTATGATCCTGAACGAGATGGTACACGCTTAAAAAGTCTTGGTGTTTTTGAGCACTGGAATAATGCAGCGGATAAAAAATACAGCCGTAACCTGGGCAAAAATTACGGGATTGAACTGGTGTATGTTCCGATAAATTAGACTGGTCATAACTAAATATTACCTGATTATCCGGTAATACCCATTAGTTGTTTAGCGAGACCTCCCCTATATGGGTAAAAATGCACTTTTCTTAAGGTAAATATTACTTATATGTTAAAATTTGGGACGGTTGAAGAAGTTCTTTTTGGTTAATGGATTTCGACTTTTTCAACAGCCCCTGCCCGACGGGCGAATGGGTATTTAATCACAATCCTGCTCAACCCTGATAATTTTATCAATATTATATCCGTTATCGACGGCTTTCTGCAAAAGCATTTTATAGGCTTCTTCATCCATTGTTTTTTTCCTTGCAAGAATCCATAGATACTTCAATGCAGGTTCTCCAACAAGAACATATTTGTAATCTTTATCAAGAAACATTATCCAATAGTCACCCGAAAATGGCCAGAAAAACTGTACTTTAAGCTTGGCCGGGCTGTTTTTATCAGGAATCCAGGCAACTCCTTTTGCCGAAGAAGTCTTTCGGGGATCAGAAATATAATTGCCTTTGTTGAGAACTGTTATTTTACCGTCATCACGAAGAGTGTATGTGGCTGAAGTGCATTTTAATTTTCTTTCAAAATAATTTGGAAGACGTGCAATCTCGTACCATAACCCTTTATATCTGTTGAGGTCGACTTCCGGGACCACAGAGGGTACTATTTGCGATCTGGCTGAACTGAAGATCATAACCGTAAAAAGAATTAATATAGTTTTTTTCACATAAAATATTTTTAATAGAACAAATAAAACAAAAATCGGTTCGAAAACCTTCTTACCTCAGTGACTCTTTCAGAAAGTCTGATAAGGTAATATATTTCCTCTGCGTGTTCGCGACCATTAACAAAGTATTAACAATATTTTGAGGTTTTATAGAAAATAGGGCATAAAATTTGCTATTAAGAAATAATAATTTATGATGGATATAAGATAAAAAAAGATAGATTCAAGGAGGGAAGTAAAATGAAAAAACTAATAAACTTTAAAAATGCAGTCTTATTCATATTGATTGTCGGAGGTCTTGGAATGTTGCAAAGTTGCGTTGTGTACCGGCCTTATCCCGAGACTTCTAAGCTTGTAACAGTACCTGATATCATACAAATGAGTAAAGATGGATATTCTTCAAAGGATATAATTAATGAAATAAGTCAATCCCATACAGTTTATTCTCTTAAAGCCGACCAGCTTTTAAAGCTTAGGGATGAAGGCGTTCAGGATTCAGTTTTAAACTACATGGCGGAGACTAAAATTAATGCGATTCAGCAGAATCAGAGGTATGCAAATGCATCTTACTGGTATATGGCTGCTGATGGGTTCTTATATGGAGCTTTTGGATGGGGATGGCCTTATTATGGATTTTATGGTTTTGGACCGGCCATTATTTATAACGTGGGCAGGGGATATGGTGGATACTACGGTGGATTTCATGGTGGTGGCTACTCCCACAGTGGTGGAATGAGGAGGTAACAGCATTTATTAAACTATTAATTGTCTATGAACCCGTTCTGCAGTACTGGAGAACGGGTTCATTTATTTTAATCTTTTATAAAGTATCTGAGCAAAGTCAATTATGAACGTTGAAAATGTGGCACATCTGAATGGCCACGTCAAAGCTCCATCACCTTTTTTTTCGGATCATGCAGGATTTCATAATTCTTTTAGCCAGGCTTCTTTGTTGCTTATTCGTTTAAAAAGTATAGCTTTATATTCTTTCATTTTGTATATTTAGTTATGAATGTTGCTGTTACAGGAGCCAGTGGACATATCGGGAATTGTCTTGTAAGGGAACTGAAGAAAATGGGTGCCGGAGTAAAAGTTTTAGTCCATAATTTCAGAGATAACTTAGATGAATCAAGTGTTGAGTTTATTCAGGGAAATTTGAGTAATCCTGATTCGTTCATTAATCTGTGCGAAGGTGCGGATGTTGTAT
>CAVVGP010000236.1:0-17860 GCA_963747625.1 uncultured Bacteroidales bacterium
TAAGACTTTATAAGAGATCTTTTTACCTGAAATGGATTATTCCTGTAAAAACCAGTCAATACTTAATAATGCTTAAAACAAGTCGATTCCTGTAATCTGGGATAGGTTATTAGACAAACTCCCGTTAGGCTTAATTCGTAGCCCGTTTATAAATTTAAGTTACTGAGTTTTTGAGTAGATTTGCGAGGAAAAGTTGGAAAAAAATACTTGAATATGTTTGATAAACTAGTAAAGATTAATTGCTTTTCTAAGAACAGAATGTTAAGAAAAGTAGCCGGTAATTTGCTTGAGAAATTCTATTGTTGTGAAATTAATTGTATCGAAATAGACAAAAGTGTCTTGTTTGCTCATCACGCACGTGGATGTACGATTGTTGCCTCTAAGATTTGCGAAAATGTTGTGATTTTTCAAAATGTATCTATAGGAGCAAATTTGAGATTTAACAAAGTTAGCAGTGAATGGGAAAATATTGGTACTCCTATTATTTGTAAAAACGTTGTAGTTGCTGATGGAGCAAAAATTTTTGGACCTATAATAATTGGTGAAAATTCTGTTGTCGCTGCAGGAGCAATTATCACAAAAAATATGCCTGCTAACAGCATAGTATACGGTGTGAATCAATTTAAAGCGAAAGATCCTAACTATGATTTTATATACAACTCAAATATGATCAACTCTGAGAAAATTATAGAAGCGAATAAAAAATTGATAGCAAAACTAGGAGGATCTAATTAGGTTTAAAATTAAACTAAGCCTAACACGGACGGTGCTATGAAAAGCACAGCTCTGACACAGAGGTCAACTAATTCTACCACCGAGTCGTTGTATGCAAGCGGATACAAATCTAATAGAAAGCTTGACTTAGTTTGATGTAAAGATTCCTGATTATATTAAGAATACCCAATACTTGCAACATTTTATCTTTAAGGGTGTCTTTTCAAAAACTAATATCATAATGATTTTTCCGGCATTGATTAATAATCGTAAAAAACTTTTCAAGTTTTTCGTGATTGTAAAAACTTATCTTTTCATCTTCCTGTTAACTGTCTTACGACTAAATGCTCAACAGGTAAGCCCTCTACAGGACTCACTTTATTCTGATAATCTAAAAGAAACGAGGTATATACATGTTTATCTGCCGAAGGATTATAAAGCTGGAGAAACATTTGATGTGCTATATGTTCTGGATGCTGCAGATAACGAGGATATGGCAGTACCAGTGGTACAAATGGCATCTGAACATCAACTTATCCCTCATCTCATCATTGTATGCATTCCCAATAAATGGCTGAAAAACTTGAGGATAAGCTCACGAGAAAGAGATTTTGAGCCTACTTGGCAGGAGGGCTTTCCAATCTCGGGAGGAGCAGATAAATTTATAGCTTTCCTAAAAAACGAGTTGCTACCTTACTTTGCCCAGAAATATGGTAGGTCCGGTAAGAAAATACTTTTTGGGCACTCCCTTTCAGGTTTATTTACTTTCTATACACTTCTTTCCAATTCAGACATCTTTGATTTCTACATAGCATCTGACCCAAGCCTCTGGTGGGATGATGGGTATGTGAATAAAATAGCTGAAAGCCAAATAGCGACATTGACTTCATCAAAACATTACCTTTACATGGCTGGAAGGTCTGGTGAGATGTATGCTGCCCAGGGGTTATTACAGATGGAAAATATTCTCCAAAAAAATGCACCGTTGACACTTAAATGGGCAAGTAAAGCCTACGAGAATGAGCATCATGGATCAGTCACGATCAAAACCTTGTATGACGGACTGAAATTCTATTATTTTGGTTATCTGCCATGGCTACTGGAATATTACCCTATGAACGGCATTTTGTTGCCCGGTAAACCCGTAAATGTGATGACTTACTTTACTTTTCTTGGTTACCAACCTGGTGTTAGATATACTACAGACGGTACGGATCCAAAAACAACATCACCGAAATTAGAATGGGGAATCACTATTAATCCAGGAGCTGAGTTAAGGATCAAACTGTTTTCAACAACAGGTATTTATGACAAAGAAGTAAATGGCCATTTTGCAATTGGCAAGCTTTTCGCAGCCGAGGATAAGCCCGTAACTGCGAAGCCAGGTGGGATGCGATACACCTATGATGATAGAACCGGAGATAAAAGGCAATTGAAATCAGGTATCGCCGACAAGGAGTTTAATATAAGCAATTTCAGTGATACAATCAATTTCACCTGTCGAATGGAAGGATACCTTGAAATACAAAAAACTGGATATTATACTTTTGTTCTTAATTCCGATCAGTCTGCCCAATTATTTATCAATAATCACTTGTTAATTGACGTTCAATCAGGGCTTCAATCTTTTGTTTTGCCTCTAGAAAAAGGATTTCATTCTATCCGTTTAGATTACCAACATAAATTAGGTAAACCTACACTGGATCTTTCTTATGTAATTTCCGCTATTCCTGGTGATGGAGGATTGTATAAAATACCCATTAGTATCCCACTGACAGTTCTATATAGTGAATAGACTAATTTGTTTTTTTCAATTCTGATAAAAAAATAAAAGTTTATTAGACTTTAACTTACAAGACAAAAAAAATCAAATAAATTATTAAAAAGCCTGTTTCCAACTCGAACAGTGCTTTAATTAATAGGCTTCAGCAGCCCGGACAATTTTATATGGGATTAATAGAATGTACCGCCTGAATAATCAATATCATTTATTCATCAAAGAACTTTAAAAAGAAGGCGACACTTTAATGTGAAAGTCAATTTTCAGGACTGAATATGATCATTTCTGCAATACAACATAACTTGATGTTATGCCTGAATAAAAGAATAAGTGTCGCCTGGAGAATCCTTATATATATTTAATAATTACACTTTTAAGACAGCATTTCAAATTTATGTTAATCGATTTTAATTTCATAATTTAAATGAAATTTATTGAAATCAGATTTTTTTTGAGTAAAATCATATTACTCATATTGACATAGACGTCAACTTCTCATACCACGGGGGCTGTTATGCTTAAGTGTCAGCCGGATACTAGGCAATTTTATGAAAATATTTAGAAGATATTGAAGATTTTAAAAACTCTCTCTGTAACTGTTTCGAGAATTGAGCGTTTATATCTTAAGTTAAATACTAAACAACTTTAATCAAAAATACATGAAAAAAGCACTGGTTTCAGTTTTTGTAATTTTTCTATTCATTTTCAATAATATTTCCGCTTGCACTATTGTTTCCTGTTCATTAAAAGGTAAGGTATTTGCTGCAGCTAATGAGGATGACTATACATCATTTTCAAGGATATGGTTTAACCCACGAACAGCTACAAGATATGGATCAGTATGTTTTGGACTTCCAGATCTTCAGACACAGGCAGCCATGAATGAATACGGTTTGTTTTTCGATTTTACTGCTCAAAATGATATTGACCCATCAAAATACCATTTAAAGAATCCATATAATGGCGACTTATTTTTTGAGATACTTGGTAAATGTAAAAATGTAAAAGAGGCTCTTGATTTTTTAAGTACCCATGATTACTGCTTTAGTTCTCAAGCTTTGCTCGCAGATGCTGAAGGTAATTCTGTTGTCATTAATATAGGAGCACAAGTCATAAAAAAGGGGAACTATCAAATCAATACTAACTTTAATATTTGTAATGTAGCTCCAGGTAATTATTCATGTAGGCGGTATGATATAGCAACTGAGATGCTTTCCAAAGCAACGAAGCTTTCAGTTCCTTTTTTTAAAGAAATTCTGGATGCAACTCACCAGGAAGGAAAGTTAAGTACCATCTATTCTAATATTTATGATTTAAAAAATGGAATAATCTATGTTTACTTATTTCACAACTTTAATAGCGTCTATGTTATTGATTTAAAAAAGGAATTGAAAAAAGGATATCGTTTGGAGAATTTAGCAGAACATTTTCCTCCCTATTTTTCTTATGAAACTTTTATACAGAGTGATCCTGGTTACAAAAAAGAGTTAATAATGGCCGAGATCGATAAAAATGGATTAGACAACACAGTATCGCATTTTATATCCATGAATGATACATCAAGTACATATAAACTTGTATTGATTGATGTTTCGTTACAACTTATTAGAAACTCATGGAACGAACATGCCAATGGTGGAATGTGGGAATATTGGTTCAGTTTACCTGGTGGTTATTTAATTACTCATTATCAAGATAAAAGGCTCGATGCTGCAGCTGAAATTTTATCGTACATCATGAAGCAGGGAAACCTTGATTCTAATTATAGGTATTTTACTTATGAGATATTTGCATTTATCAACCTTGTTCAAGGAAAGACTCAAATCGCCAAAGAATATTATGAAAAAGCTGTTTCAAATCCACCTGAAACTTTTGCTGTAAGCTTTAATAGGGCAAAAGAAATGTTAAATAGAATTACAGATAATTGATATATCAGATGCAAAAAACACACTATGGAAAGACATATGTCCACAACTTGACAGAAAATGCCTAAACATAACTCGATCGGTGCTTTAATTAATTGCCTTCGGTAGTGCAGGACTTAATTATATTAATATACTATTCGATAAGTCTTTTTGTCACAAGAATAATTACTTATCTTTGTAAAGGAGATGTAAGCAGAGAGGAGTATTTTTCGAGACCTAACTAAGACGGACCTCTGTAGTAAATTGAATTTAAGCGCTATATAAACCTGGTTCGAGCCCAGGTGGGTCAACAAACAGTACAGATAATCAGTTACATCCAAAATGTTTTGAACTGATTTTGAACTTTGAAGAATTTTTTTAACTGGCTCTATTCGATGGGGCCAGTTTTGTTATAATCAAATTCCTCCTTATTTTCCTTTAAAATGAGTACTTTAAATCTGGATCAGGTGCTCAACCAGACCCAATATCATCAAATGGCAGAAAGTGTCTGCAGGGGCCATTAGATTGATTGTAGTGATAAAATAAGGATATATTATTAAAGGCACAGTCTGTTCCATAGTGAACTTCTCAATAATATATGAAAGTTGAGTCATGCTGCATCTTCTTTGAATTTATCCTGAAATGGCTCCTTCTCAACTCTAAAATCTCATAAACCACTAAGAAATGACAATTCTGAAGCCATCCATCAGGGCTGAAAAGATTCTGGTGTATTTTTAAAACTTATATCATTTGTCTTATATGCAACTAATTTTATCTTTAGTGGGTCTATTATCTGAATCGTTGAACAAAATTTAATCCAATATGAAAAACTTGATTAAAATCGCAGGATTATTGCTATTAATCTTATCAATCAATTTTTTTTATTCTTGCAAGAAAGATCAGTCCACGCCTAAAACAACAATACCTAAAGATTCAATCCCCCTTTTAACAACTGCACCGATTGATTCGATAGAAGGATCATCCGTTATTTCTGGAGGGAACATAATTAAAGATAATGGTCAGCCTGTTACTGCAAGAGGAGTTTGTTGGAATACAACAAACAATCCGACAATCAGCGACTCAAAAACTAATGATGGTACCGGTACAGGCGCTTTCGTCAGCAAAATATCCGGTCTCTCAAAAGAGACAACATATCATGTAAGATCATATGCAACTAATTCGGTTGGCACTTCTTATGGCGAGGACTTATCTTTCACAACGGCAGATATAGATTGGATAAAATCAACCCCTTTCCCGGGTCAGGCAAGATGGTGTCCATTATCTTTTACTTATAATGGGCAAGGATATTTTGGATTAGGTAGAAATTCTAATAATCCAGCGGTTGAGAACTTAAAAGACTTCTGGCGTTTTGATCCGACAAATTCTACATGGACCAGACTTGGAGATTGTCCCTACACTTTTACCACTGGTTTGACTTCAAAATGCCTGGTTGGTTCAATATTGTATGTTTTCAAAGAGTGGGCATTGTACTCATATGATTTAACCAACGATAGTTGGCAATTTATTAGCGGAACCCCCATATCTTTATATTCAACATCATGTTTCTCAGTTAATAACAAAGCTTATTTTTTTAACAGATCTAATTCTGATTTATACGAATATGACCCAGTGGGGAATATTTTCATTAAAAAAACCGCAGCAATTGATGGTTTTTTAGATTGGAATCTATCTGAGACGTTTGTATATAACAATGAAGCTTATTTGTTGCATAAAAATGATGCAAAAATTGAAATTTATCATTATATCTCTCAATCAGATACTTGGGAAAAGAAACAGGAAAAAGAATTTTCGAATCCTGCATTTGATCAGGCATCTTTTATTATTACGATCAATAATAATACATATATTGGCCAATCAACTTCATTTTCTACCTCTACTTCAGATGACAATGCCATTGTCACACCTAAGATGGCAAGTTCAAATGTCTGGAAATTTGATTGTCTTACTAATGAATTTAAACCAAGTTTAAGTTTACCAGGAGATTTTAGAGCACAAGCCGGCAATTTTTCATTCATTAATTCAGGCTATGTAATCGGTGGAGTAACGGTTGATTCAATAACACAGCATTTCAAGTATTTAAATGATGGCTGGATATTGAATTAATTATAATAACCAGGTAATAGGTGTTCGGAGTGTTCTCTTTAGAATAACAATTTCAATTTACGTGAATCTCACATGGTTGAATGCTTTCTGTTTGAAGTAAAAATTTCCATTTATTAAAATAGGGCAGCAATGCTGAATGTCTTTAAAAAAGCCGAAGGCAATTTGAAAATAATTTATGGTACTGAGTCATTTGTTAAACAAGATGTAATTAATAGCAAAAGTTCTGAATGACCTGATTAACCAATGATTCTTAAACAAATCTCAATACATCCAATGATTATATTAACGAACCAGATCAATATTTAAATTACCTGTATGGTTTATTTATCCCGCAGACAACGAACAGAAATACCATTTTGTTTGCTGCTGCTGTCTCTATGCATATCGTTGCTATAATAACTCATGCTGCGATACCAGGCGGTATTTAGATAAAGTTCAGAAGATGACCACCAGTAACCGTATCGCCCGAAGCCATTGAATGACCCATTTCCGTAACGATACCCTCCTGAAACTGCTGAAAAACCGCTTTTATTGTTGGTTATCTGATCGTTACCAACATTGCCTTCTAAAGCATCTGTGATCCAACCAGAAGTGAAAGCCAGTGATTTGCCAATAAAGTCTCGGTTACCATCATAACCATAATCGTTGTTTGTAAGGTAATCTGTTAAAATTGTCCATTCAGCATCAGTAGGTATATGCCAGCCTTTTGGACAAATTTTACGGTTGTCTGTTACCGTGTACCAGGTATATAATCTGCCATAATTAGCAGCATTACTCTCATTGCCATCATATGCCCATTGATACCCTGGTGCACTTTCATTCGTAATATCCAGAGTCGAAGGGGAAGTTGTTCCGATTGAATCCCCATTGCAAAATTTTGTTGTTTTCAGGTTTTCTGCCATCCAAACCTGCGTTCCTATGGTCACAATTGGATAAACATTGCCCTCAATATCCTTCACGGTCTGTGCCTGTAACCCAGGTAAACCTACTGAGAACAAAATTAACAGGTAAAATTTTACATTTATATATTGCATTTTTTCCCCTTTTATTCTTTTTCACATAACCTTTATAGTCAATGGTATAAAAATTTCAAACTTAAATTTACCCTGTTGTCATAAATCTTAAGAGAATATTATTTTCAACAAACGGGTACTCCTTTTAAAATGTTATATCAGATATAAATATTATACTCGGTGGCTGAAGTTCTTGTGAAGTATGTAATTGATAATATTTTCAGGGGATGGGTGTCCGGTGTGTTTTTTTGCGTCAGTAAAAGCATCTTTTTTGTCCTTATCCTGAAATAGGTCCTCTCAGCTATAAAATCTTAAAACCCATGAGAACCAATAATGCTAATTTCATCTGAAAATTCAATTCTAAAGTTTCCCTTGATTAAATGTCGGGAGAACCTGCCTGATTAAAAACATAAAACCTTGATAAATAACGATATCGAGGTTTTTTTATTTTGGTTGGATGGTAAATCCATCCAAATGATTAAATTTGGAATAACCACTTTTATGGGCAAAACAGTCCCAGTTTAAAGTAACGATTAATATTAAAGATCATCAGGAAATCATTTAAAATAGTTATAAGTCTGCTAAAATGAAAAAGATATTATTAATAATAGGAATTATTGCAATTTTTAGTGCTGCTTCAATCGCACAAGCTAATAATGATACAATAAAGCAGCTTCAGCAACAGGTTGATAAGCTTCAAAGCCTCAATTCCCGGTTGTCAAAACAGGTCCATGCAGCTAATTCAGATATAAAGAAACTTGAAGGCAGACTTTCTTCTACTGCAGACAGCATGGATGTTTTGAAAAAAGAACTGGCTCTTACTAACGATAACGTTAAGGCAGTGGCAAACAGACTGGAATCACAGCTCAGTCAGTTGAGCAATAAATCAAATTCTGACCTTTTGGGGTTAAGTAAAAGGGTCAGCAATAATACTTTGTATTGGATCCTCGCTGTTGTTGCAATAACACTTTTTTTTGTTGTTCTTTTCGTCACGCTTAGGAGCAGGTTAACATTGGTGAAAACAGAATTGTCGGAGCAGATAAAAAATACAACTGCAGCTATCCGGGAAGATATTTTAAAACTTGACAATCAGGTTTTCTGGTCGCTTGATTTTCAAAAAAGAGTAAGAAAAACAGAACAAAATGAATCAGAGGATATTGACCATTCCCTTGCATTAAAAGTCGCAGACGAAATTATTCGTATTCAAAAGATTTTGAGTAATATGGATCCGGAAATAAAAGGAATAAAACAGATTGAATTTGCAGTTGACCGCATCCAGGATAATTTCAGGGAAAATGGGTATGAAATGGTTGAACTGCTCAATAAACCTTATGATCAGGACATGAAGATATCTGCAAAATTCAAACCCGATGAGACCCTGAAAAAAGGAGAACAGGTAATTACCCGTATCATTAAACCCCAGGTAAACTATAATAACGTTATTATTCAGGAAGCCCAGGTCGAGGTGAGTGTAGGTGAAAAGGAACATGAAAACGGATCTGACGGTCCAGAAATGGAATTAATATAATTTGGATGAATACGGATCATTTAAAAATAAATATCAGTTGTTATTCAGATTCCAACTTAATGATACTTATTCAGCCTTCCTGATAAAATGCTTCGGTTTATAATTCAAAACCAATATTAGTATCGTATAGGGCATAATCATAAATATTTTTAATCACTTTTCATGCCCTATTTATCTAAGGTGCTGCAGCACTGATCAAAATCAATACAACGAAGCAGATCATTTTCTTATAAGTTGCGTATAATTATGCCGGGGAATCATAAGGTACTTTAAAATCGGTGCGAAACCCAATTTTAAGTATTTTGTGACCAGGGGAATTATATTAAGTTATTAATAATAATATTTAATAATTGTTATCGCACTTATGTTGTTAACGGGGAAAAGGATTGCATCTACCCATAGCACTCCTGAAGTGGTTCTTGATCCATATGGGATTATAATAATAAGGGGAAGGTCAATGGATAAGAATGCTGCTGAATTCTATAAGCAGATAGAGAATTGGATTGATGAATACCTTTGTAATCCGGCCGATTTAACCCGGGTGGATATTTATCTAGAGTATTTTAATGGGGCCAATTCAATACTCTTCAATTCTCTTCTCAGGAAGCTTTCAAATGTCAGGCTGAAGAATAAAAAATTAGTTATCAACTGGCACTATGAAGAAGATGACGAAGATATCCTGGCACAGGGAGAGAGCATCTCAGCAGTACTTGATGTCCCTGTCAATCTTATTATGATATCATAATAAAGCGATTAGTAAGAACAGCATTTCTGTCACTAAGTCTTAAACCGGAGTGGCAGACGGGTATTTAAAAAGTGGATTTCCTTTAAGGGCTGTGGTTTTAATAGCTTCGAGCTCTTCGTTACTGAGTGGTTTTATTTTATCTCTGAGATTCAGGGCAGTCCTGAATAGTTCCGGTTCGCCCGGAGGTATTGCACTGGCAATCGGGTGTGACAGGGTAAAGCGTAGCCCATTAAGAATTTCTTCCTCTTTTGTCGCAGGTTCATACCAGCATTTCTTATATTTTGAACGGTCCGCATCAGCAGGCCATGGACCTTTTGCCATAGCTTTTAAAGCAATCATGCCCATCTTCTTTTCCATTGCCAGGGCAAGAACCTGAGGGCCAAAGTTCCCTGAGTACCAGTTATATAAATTAAAAGGGAACATTATTGTATCGAAATCAAAGCCATTGATCATGGCTGTTGCGGCTTCCACAGAATGAGCTGAAAATCCGATAAACCGTATCTTCCCCTCTTTCCTGGCTTCCAGGCATGTTTCAATTGCACCTCCATTTCCAAGAATGGCTTTGACATCGGCAAGCGTTGTAACTGCATGTAACTGATAAAGATCAAAATGATCAGTCTGAAGATTCTTAAGAGATTGCTCCAGCTCTTTCCTGGAATCTTCCTTGTTTCGTCCGTCAGTTTTACACGAAAGAAAGACATTTTTCCGGTATGGTTTGAGAGCAGGACCCAGCCTGATTTCCGCATTATCGTATGACGGAGAAATATCAAAATAATTGACACCGGCATCAATCGCCTGCTTAACAGAAGCAGATGCTTCTTCAGGCGTCACATCCATTACGACGATTCCTCCGAATCCGATCATTGACAGCATCTCCCCGGTCTTTCCCAGGGATCTTTTTTCAAGTTTTCCTTTGACTGTTTCCCTGGTGATTAACGACAGATCAGCAGGAAACAGGCTCATTGCAGGAGCAATGACAGCTGTTGTTCTGATAAAATCGCGGCGTTTCATAATAGCTGGTTATTTGCAATATTATAATATCAAAGTTACGAATGTTTCAAAATCTGTACTGAAGAATCAGTTGATTTAGGATATTCCTTTTTTTATGCTTTGTGTTACTGCTAAGTTAAAAAAACAGCTATATGCAGATAAATTCATTATTGTAAAAATCTGCTAAAATGACCGCTGCATGTTTAACTAATAAATATTTATTAATTCTATTTGAAAATTTATATCCCCGGCAGTGTTGAGCACAAGGCATATTTTGTCTATTCAATTAATTCCTTCTTCTGGTATTTATCTATGAATATTGTCATAGGTTCAGCCATTCTGTCTCTGTACAACCCCATCTTAAAATAGTATCTATTCTTTTTTGAAAACAATCCGCAACTTTCTGAATAACTTGTTTTGCCTTTGTAGTTTACTATTTCATTATCGTCTAAAAATACTTTTACTTCTCCATCGTTTTGTCTTGAAAACCGAATCTGAAATTTAAAATCCAACCAGCAATTTCGAATCTCCTTGTTAAGTTCGTAAAGAGTCTGACGATCAGAATCTGTCTGAAGTGTTATAAATAATTTCCCTGAAAAATATCTCACTGCAAGAACAGGGCTGTATTCCGAACATTTGCAAGCAGGACAGAATTGTTTCCATTGTGCTATGATCAGACGAACTGGTCTTATTGGAAAGCTGTCAGGCAAAAACATACTAAATTGATATTCGTATTTAGTTCCCTCGATAGAAAACAGAGAATAAGTCTCCATTAATTCATCACGCTCTGAAGCTTTATCTCGCACTGTTGCGGTTTCAACAACATCTCCTGTTCTTAATGTTATCTCTGCAGCACTTTTGCCCGTTTTGACATGACATGATTGAATTTTAAAAGAATGGCGCTCCATTCTTTTTGCGCTCCAAATCTTATTGAGTTTTGGAGATTCAAAATCATCATGAACATTTATTTGAGTTCGTCGGCAGTTTGTACAAATAATAATGAAAAATATAATGGGGAAATAGATCCAGCTCGTAAAATGATTCATACAGTTTTTTCATTATTTTATTTTCTCATATTATCTTTCGAAGGTTATTATCCGGAGAGTCTTCATTTATCATTCAGCATCCAATTAATAGAGCTTGAAAAAAGTTTTTAGAATTATTCAAATTGTTAAAATTTAATTCCAGTCAAATGTTTTAGTCTGACCATTTAATCTCCATTTTTCAGGAAAGGCTGTTTCCATCCAGTCTAAAGGTTCACCGAGTGGCAAGTTTTGCGATGCCATTTTAAAACACTCTTTAATTTTCAGCTTTTGTTCTGGACCGGTAGCTTCAGGCTTTGCAGAAATAAAAAGCGGAGTACCGCTGGCTGCGACAAGTTCCATCCACTGTTTGTTTTTCTCCCATGGAACTTTTGAAGTCAGTCCTACGCAATCAGGGTCAGCAGCATAAAAAGTGCCTTGCTGGATTCCTCTGAAGGCTAATGTATTCACGCCCATTTTTCGTGTTCTGGCCCATTCATTACCCGATGTATCATCACCTATCCTGTTAATTTCAAATAAACCTGCGGCTAAATGACTGAATGTGTTGCAGCTGATTATATAAGTTTCACCTGCAGCTTCCCGGATTGCCTGATATAAGTCTGAAACTATTTCCGCATTTGTTTTGGAAGTATCATGCATGCTCCAGCCCGGTTGGCTCAACGCTCCATCTTTCAGCATCTCAAATCCCCATTTACCAAAGATATCGAAAGATGTGTAATCAAATTTTACCAGTTCATAACTCCACTGATTGTATAGCTTGAAGTAGCTTTTAATTCTTTCAATGTTTTAGGGATTGTCGGATCAAGTATAGGTTTATCTTTTTCTCTCCCTTTAATCAGGGGTAACAGCAATATACTTGCATCTTTATAGCTTGCGCACAGTGGGCGGGTCCATTATACCTGGCCGCATTCCAATCTTTCTGATTTTTTCAGCCAGTTTACCCATATCCGGAAACTTTTCATTTGGTGTGCTCATATTGTCTCCCCAGCTGCAATCTTTTGGCATGGAAGGAGGGTTCTGAAACCATCCAGCATAATTACTGAAAAAGGGCGATTTGTCAATCCATCGGCCATTGAAATCATCAGTTCAGTGTGTTCTAAAATAAGTTTTTCAGAATTGTTGCCGTAGGTGATTCCTGAAGAAGAAGATTGATCTGATTCCGCACGGTATCCCGATGTGCCCTTTGAGGATTCGAGTTTTCATAAAGATTTGTTTGGCGTCGAAGGCAAGACCGTTTTGTTAAGCTTTGGCTTGCTCTCGGCCAACAAGGGCATTGAAAATGTCATCTCGGCCTTGCTTCCATTTTAGCCAAGCACCCGAACGTGGTGTATATCGTGCTGGGTGCCACCCATCCTCAGGTCTTGCGTAACGAAGGCGAAACATATCGTTTATCCTTGCAATGGCTGGCCCAGCAAAAAGGTGTGGAAAGCAACGTGATCTTCTATAACCGGTTTGTGGCATTGGATGAACTCGTTCAGTTCATCAGCGCCTCAGATATTTACATTACACCATATCTCGATGAGGCACAAATCACCTCCGGCACATTGGCTTATACCGTGGGAGCGGGTAAGGCGGTCATTTCCACGCCTTACTGGTATGCGGAAGAAATGCTGGCGGATGACCGGGGCGCGCTGTTCCGTTTCGCGATCCGCAGGCATTGGCCGAGCAGGTGATTGATCTGTTGGATAATGAGTCCAGACGTCACGCCATGCGCAAGCGTGCCTATATGTTTGGCCGGGATATGATCTGGCCGCAGGTGGCCCGCCGTTACATGCAGAGTTTTGAACGCGCCCGCACCGAGCGCCGACATTTCGCGCAGGCCGGGTTCGTGGTCAAATCGCTGGATAAACGTCCGCAGGAACTTCCGCCCTCAAGCTGGACCATCTGCATCATATGACGGATCAAACCGGCATTCTGCAACATGCCACTTTCACCGTTCCCAATTATCGCTGAGGGCTATACCACCGACGATAATGCGCGCGCCTTGATGGTCAGCGCGCTACTGGAGGAGCTGGGTGTCAAAGAGGCCACTCAATTGGCAACCCGTTATCTCGCGTTCCTGTGGTATGCCTTCAATAACGAGACGACCCGCTTTCGCAACTTTATGGATTATCAGCGCCAGTGGCTCGAGGAAAGCGGCTCAGACGACAGTCATGGCCGCGCTTTGTGGGCGCTGGGAACGGTCCTGGGCCGCTCCAATAAGCCGACCCTGCATAATATGGCCGGCCGGATCTTCGAACAGTCATTGCTCGGTATCCTCAAGACAACCAGCCCGCGTGCCTGGGCCTTTGCGCTGATCGGCATTCACGAGTATCTGGGACGTTTTGCCGGTGACCGCCGCGCCAGCCAGGTGCGCGATGAATTGGCCGGCCGTCTGCTGGCGCTTTACCGGAATAACCGCTCGGACGAATGGCACTGGTTTGAGCAGAGGCTGACGTATTGCAATGCCGCTCTGTCACATGCCATGCTGTTATGCGGCGAGTCGATGCGCGAATGCGGAAATGACTGAAGCCGGATTGGAGTCACTGCGCTGGCTGGCTGATCTTCAACGTGCGGATACGGATGGAGGCCATTTTGTCCCCATCGGCTCGAACGGTTTTTATCCGCGGGGCGGCGAACGTGCCCGCTTCGATCAACAACCTGTGGAAGCGCAAGCCATGGTTTCCGCTTGCCTCGAGGCCTACCGGCTTACAGGCGAAAAAGATTGGCGCAAAGAAGCGCGCCGCGCCTTCGAGTGGTTCCTCGGGCGCAACGATTTGAACCGTCCGGTGTACGACCCGACCACGGGCGGCTGTCGCGATGGTCTGCATCCCGACCGGCCGAACGAGAATCAGGGTGCCGAGTCTACGCTGGCCTTTCTCCAGAGTTTGCTGGAATTACGGCTGGCAGAAAATCTTATAAGGACTGATGAATATAATCATAATGAACAATCAACTTCCGGAACTCATTCATCGCAACAAACTCAACCCCATCCTGACCGCCGCAAACTGGCCGTATCAGATCAATAGCGTATTCAACCCCGGCGCTACCCTGCTGGCGGATGGAACTACACTTCTGTTATGCCGCGTGGAGGATCGACGCGGGCTTTCCCATTTGTGCGCCGCCCGGTCCGCGAATGGCATCGACGGCTGGAAGATCGATGCCAAGCCAACTCTGATGGCCGATCCGGAGCATTTCCCGGAAGAAATCTGGGGCATCGAAGATCCGCGCATCACTTATGTGCCCGAGTTGAGCCAGTATGCCATCGCTTATACTGCTTATGGACATGGCGGTCCGGGTGTTGCTCTGGCGCTCACCAAGGATTTCATCCACTTTGAACGCTATGGCGTCATTATGCAGCCGGAAGATAAGGATGCCTGTCTTTTGCCGCGTCGGATTAATGGGCACTGGGCATTGATCCATCGCCCGGTCAGCGTCGCGGCGGCAAATATGTGGATTTCCTATTCCGATGATTTGCGAAATTGGGGAAATCACAAGCTAATGCTGGAAGCGCGGCATGGCGGATGGTGGGACGCGAACAAGATCGGCCTCTCTGCTCCGCCGATTGAAACCCCACAGGGCTGGCTGGTGCTATATCACGGCGTGAAGCTCAACGCGGCAGGCGCCATTTACCGATTGGGTTTGGCATTGTTTGATTTGAACGCACCCGACCATTGCCTGAAACGCGGCGACGAGTGGGTATTTGGTCCCGAAGAACCATACGAGCGGCATGGGGATGTGGACAATGTCATCTTCCCGTGTGGTTATACTCTTGCGGCTGACGGCGACACCATTCATCTTTACTACGGTGCTGCGGATACAAGCATTGCGATGGCCACAGCCAGTGTTAAGGAGTTGCTTGAATGGCTTGACAAACATAGCTAAAGAAAAGCTGGCTTGCCTTATATTGGCCTGCTAATCATTGAATTTTAAAGTGGTAGATAGAATATCCGAGAGTCAAAAAAGTCGTTTTTCATGGCGCACAAATTTCGAGAAAGATCTGGTATTGATGCTTCTGGAAGAACACGATATGATAGTTATATGAGGACTATCGAACTAATGGATCTTCAAATGAAAATCAATCGGATGATGGCTTCGTGGAGACTCGAGTATCTCCAAATAGCCAAGTTTGCTAGAAGGTAAACCTTATGGGCATAGAACGAGATCAAGCATCCCAACCTGAAGAAAAAGATCAGCCATATTGGCAGATCTTTGAAGCTGCAGGCGATGGATTGATCGTGCAGGATTCAGAAACCCAGCGTGTCGTCGAGGCCAATTCCGCCGCTGCTGCGATGCACGGATACAGCCGCGAGGAATTCATCGGCTTGCATCTAACAGAATACATCCATCCTGATAGTCAGTCCCTTTTCACCGAGTCCGCCCAGGCGGTCCAGTCGGGCGGCATGTTCGAAATCGCCCGCCATTCACCTACACCGTGATGGCTCATCATTCCATGTCGAGGTGCGCAGGACAGCATTTACTTATCAAGGCCGTCCGTGTCTGTTGAGCGTCGTTCGCGATGTCAGCAGAGCGAACTCCAGACAGAACAACTTCTTCTCCAGCAGGAGGAAGTCCGCCAGCGCGAACAGTCCACCTTGCTGGATATCTCCCACACGTTAGCTTCCACATTGGAACTCAAACCGGACTTGATCCTTGACCAGTTGCGGGTCATTGTAGAATACAGCCATGCCGCGCTTTTCGTGTTGGAAAACTCAACACTGGTATCCATTGCCCTGCGTGGAGTGCAACAGCCGGAAGGTGCTGCACCCTTCCGCATCCATTTGGACGGACCGGAAATTCTGGCGCGGCTGTTCAACGAACATCGCCCCCTCCGAATCGCGGATGTTTCGAGCGCGATCAAGGAAGCACGGTTCCTTCGTTCGTTATTGAGCGAATGAGGCGGCGGTATTGTTGGATGGAGTACAAGCATGGATGTGGGTGCCTTTGGCAATCAAAGGCCGCATCATCGGCGGCGTGGGCGTGGCGCACACCGAGCGGAATTACTTCACGAGTCATCACGCCGACCTGGCTTTGACCGTGGCCAATCAAGCTGCGATCACGATGGTCAATGCGGAATTGTATCAACAGGCACAGGCACTCGCCGCATTGCAGGAACGCCAGCGGCTCGCACAGAATCTGCACGATGCGGTCAACCAGTCGCTCTTTTCCGCGGGATTGATCGCCGAAGTCCTGCCGCGTTTGTGGGATCGGGATCAGGCTCAGGCGCGACAATCGCTGGAAGACTTGCGCCGCTTGACCCGAGGCGCCATGGCCGAAATGCGTGCCCTGCTGGCCGAACTTCGACCCTCGACCTTGACCGATGCTGACCTGGGCGATCTGTTGCGTCTGCTGGGAAATGCATTCACTGGCCGAACAAATATTCCAGCAACAGTGACCATAGCAGGAGAAGGAGTTTTGCCCGCCGAGGTGCAGGTGGCAATCTATCGCGTATGCCAGGAAGCGCTGAATAACATCGCGAAACATGCCGGAGCCAGCAAGGTGGAAATAAATCTAAAGCACGATGGAACCGCCATTGAATTGGGTATTCACGATAACGGCCAGGGTTTTGATCCTGAACAACCTACTCACTCTCCGGTCATTATGGCTTGAGCATGATGCGCGAACGCGCCGAAGCAGTGGGCGCACAGTTATTCATCACAAGCCAGCCCGGTCACGGTACTGAACTGATCATCCGCTGGAAAGAAACCGAACAAAAGGAGGCCTTATGACAACGCCCTCATCCAAACCCATTCGCGTTATGCTGGTTGACGATCACACCATGGTGCGTAAAGGCTTGGCAACTTTCTTGAAAGCCTTCGATGACCTGGAACTGGCAGGCGAAGCCGAGAACGGTCAGGCCGCCATCCAATTATGCGCCAAGCTACAGCCCGATGTGATCCTGATGGATATGGTCATGCCTGATATGAACGGGGCGGATGCCACGCGAGCAATACATAGAATGATGATGACATCTCGCTGCTGTTGTTTTTTGGCATCAATGGTTTTGGTGGAGCCTGACGGAGCGGTGTAGACAATGGTC
>CAVVGP010000237.1:0-5266 GCA_963747625.1 uncultured Bacteroidales bacterium
TAACTGGGTATGGGGTTCTATCCGTGGTGTTGAAGCCAATAAAGGCTCCAACTCGGGTGACCAACAGGACATCCAGCCTATCCAGGGCTTTACAGAAGATCCTACAAATTCTTACCTGGAAGCTGAATGGGGATTCCTCTATGAAGCTATTTCAAGGTGCAACACTGTCATTACCGTAACTAATAAGGCTCTGGCAGCCGGTACCATCACCCAGGATCAGGCTACTATTTATCTGGAAGAAGCTCAGACACTTCGTGGCTGGTATCATTTCCAGGCATGGAGAATGTGGACCAAAGATTCCTTATATGGATGAAAATACCGATCCTAACACTGTTACCAACACAGTTGATATTACTGCTAAAATCATTGCTGATCTTAATTCAGGAATCGCTTTGCCAAATAATATGGGACAGATTGGTAAATTCAATGGTACCGTTGCTAGAGTGCTCACAGCAAAAGCAATGATGCAGATTAATCATGACTATGCAGGCGCTTTACCACTTCTTCAGGAAGTTGTAGCCACTGGAACAAAACCAGATGGTTCTGTCATTGGTCTTGCTCCAACTTACGGTGAAATATTTGATATTGAAAACAGGAACGGGATAGAAGCTGTTTACACAGTTCAGACTTCAGTAAACGATGGTTCAGGCGGATTTAACGGTGGAGAAGGTGAAGTTTTGAATTTCCCTTACAAGAGTAATGAATCTCCTGGTGGTTGCTGCGGATTCTTCCAGCCAACACAGGAATTTGTCAATACTTTCGATGTAGACGCCAATGGTTTGCCAATGCTCGATGCCGACATTAACGCTACAAGTTTCTTTACCTATGATTCACCTGCAAATCAGAACTTGCGTGATGAAGGCGTTGTAGGTGGTGATGTATGGGATGCAACAAAAACTTATGCTACGAGTGCAGGGGTAACTGATTATGCTCCGGGAGCTCCTTTCAAGGATTTAGGCTACGTATCACTTCAGGATAATAATACCGGTCACGATCCATTAACAAGCCCTACATGGTGGCAACTGCAATGGACTGAAGACAATTCAAAACCTGTTGACCCACGTCTTGACTGGTCAGTTGGAAGAAGAGGTATTCCATATTGGGATTGGGGCGTACACACTGGTTCAGACTGGATCCGTGACCAAACCTATGGCGGGCCTTATAGTCCTAAGAAAGATGTTTATAAAAAATCACAGCAGGGCAAATATACAGAAGTTGGTAACTGGACTTCAGGATGGACCGCAAATGGTTACCGTTTGATCCGTTACGCTGATGTGCTTCTTATGATTGCTGAGTGCCAGATTGAAACTAACGACCTTGCCGATGCACTTACAAACATTAACCTGGTTAGAGCCAGGGCAGCTAATCCTGCAGGCTTTGTTGTGGAATCAGATGGTGTAACACCGGCTGCTACATATCAAATAGGTCTTTATCCTTCTTTCCCGAATCAGGATTATGCTCGTATGGCACTCCGTATGGAAAGGAAACTTGAACTTGGTCAGGAAGGCCACAGGTATTTTGACCTTCAGAGATGGGGAACTGTTGTAAGCGAACTTAACAGAACTCTTGGTTATGAAGAAACAATGCCTTGGGGTCCTACTACTTACAACCATTCAGTTGTTGCTGCTAAGGATGTTAACTATCCTGTACCACAGCAAGAAATTGACCTCAGTAATGGTAATATAGTTCAGAATAGATAATATTTTAACTATTTAACTGATTCTTAAGTGGACTACCTGTTTTGGTAGTCCACTTTTTTTATACATTTACGGAGTCAAAAGACAAAACCTCATTTCCGTGTCCTTTTCTCTGAGAAGAGAGTGGACCATTGTTAGTCATATATTGTATTTACACATTGCTGTTGACAAAAGCAATGGAGAGGGGTGATTTAAATTACAGTTGTGGATTTTAAAAACCGTTATCGTTTATAGCATGAGGAAATTTTTATTGTTTTTCAGTATTGGGATATTATTGTACTCTTGTTCCAAACCTACAAAATTCGAGCTGTTAAAATCAGGTAGTACGGGCATAAATTTTAAAAATACAGTTACCGAGACTGACAGCTTTAATCTAATGAAATATGAATATATTTATAATGGTGCTGGTGTCGGAATTGCTGACCTGAATAACGATGGCTTACCGGATATAATCTTTGCCGGTAACCAGGTTTCCCCAAGGGTTTATCTGAACATGGGTAATTTTAAATTTAAGGATATAACGGCTAATTTCGAGGCCTTACAAACGACCAATGGTATAGCGGTGTCGCTATTGTGGATATAAACAATGATGGATGGCCTGACGTATATCTTACTTCCATGCCAGTAAAGACCCTCAGAAACGTAAAAACAGGCTATGGGTCAATAATGGGTGTTAAAGACAGTAGTGGATCCACACTTTCACGGAAATGGCGAAAAATATGGTATTGCTGATACAAGTCAGTGTGTCGCGATGCAGCATTCTTTGATTACGACAGGGATGGTATATCCTGACCTGTATCTATTGAATAATACCGTGAATTCGAGAATGAACACCTCTTATCGTCCGAAATTAGTCGACGGGAGCGCTCCAATAATGACAGGCTTTATCATAATAACGGCAACGGAACTTTCACCGATGTGACCAAAAAGGCAGGAATTGTCTATGAAGGATTTGGACTGGGTCTGGCTATAGGCGATGTAAATAAGGATGGCTATCCGGATATTTATATTTCAAATGATTTTAATTCCAATGACCTGTTATATATAAACCAGGGAGATGGAACTTTCAAAAATGAAATAGCTAAATATATGTCTTACCAGTCAAAATCTTCAATGGGTGATGATATGGCTGATGTAAATAATGACGGGAATCCTCGATGTGTTCACACTCGATATGTTACCTGAGAAGTATTAAGAGGAAGCAGACTGATAAACGGATTCAGCTATATCTTCTATATACTTGGAGGATAAATTTGGATATGAACACCAGTATGTAAGAAATATGCTCCATGTGCATAATGGATTATTGAACGGAGAATTAATCCCTTATAGCGAAATGGGTCAGATGGCAGGGATTTATCGACAGACTGGAGCTGGGCAGCCTTTTTGCCGATTACAATAATGACGGGAAAAAAGACCTTATCATTACCAAATGGTTTCCCTAAGGATGAGACGGATAAAGACTGGACCCGTTTTAAAGTTACTGCTGCAGGTTTTTATGCCTCCGATAAAACTGCTATGGACATGGCTCCTCCAATAAAAGTACTTAATAATGCATTTGAAAACACTGGAGGCTGAATTTCGTGCAAAGGAAGGATTGGTTGCCACAAGTTCCCTCTTTTTCATATGGCGCTGCATTTGTTGATCTCGACAATGATGGTGATCTCGATTATGGTGACAAATAATATTAACGACGAAGTTTTTATTCTCAGGAATAATACTATGGAAGGATCAAAGAAAGATGCCAATTATATAAAAATCAAGCTGGTTGGAAAGACAGGTAATACAATGGCAATCGGTGCAAAGATCGATTTATGGGCAAAGGAAAGTACCAGTATACAGAACACTTTCTGACCAGAGGATATGCTTCTTCCGTTGATCCTATTGTTCATTTTGGCCTTGGACGGGATGTATTAGTCGATTCAATAAGAGTTACCTGGCCTGCAAGCGGTTATATTTCAGTTTTGAGAAATATCAAAGCAAATCAGACAATTGAAATAAATGAAGCGAATTCCAGCCCGGCTAAAAAGCGATACAAAAAATTTAAGCAAAAAGGAGCTGTTATTTTCAAATAAGGAAAATATTATTAATTATGTCCACAAACAGACCGACTTTAATGATTTTGGACTTAATCAGAAAGTTATACCTCATAAGTTTTCACAGATCGGACCCCGGATGGCAAAAGGAGACCTTAATAATGATGGCCAGGAAGATATTATAATTGGGTCGACAAATGTGTTGCCAACCACTGTATTGATTAGAAAAGGTAATAAGTTTGTGGACGAACAATTTGAAGGATTAACAACAAAAAAGGATTACTCTGAATCGGATCTGGCCATTGTGGATATAAATAATGATGGTTATAACGATGTTGTCGCTGTAGCCGGTGGATACGAAAACAAAACAGAAAGTGAGTACAAGCATTACCTGTATGAAAATCATAATGGTACCTTTATTCAGAAGGAGCTGCCTATACCGTCATTTCCTGCCTCCGTTATCCGGCCATGCGATTTTAATCATGACGGCTATGTGGATTTGTTTATTGGTGCGAGGGTAAAAAAGGGAATGTTCCCTTATGCAAACCATTCCTGGCTTATTATTAATGACAAAGGGAAGCTGACAGTTAATGCATCTTCTCGATTAGATCTTGGAATGGTGACTGATGCCACGTCGGCGCTGGCAGCCTCCAGCATCTGTGCGGTGAGTATTTCAAGATGATGACCGGGGTCGACAGGTGGTGCCGGTGCACTATCGCGGTGCCGCGCAAGCCATCCCCGATCTCATGGCCGGCCGGGTGCAGGTCATGTTCGACGTCGTCGTTTCATCGCTGTCGTACATCAAGGCCAGACAGCTCCTGGCTCTCTAGCCGTGGCCACGGCCGACACCGTCATGAATTGCTGCCTGGAATTCCGACCATCGGAGAAACCGTGCCCGGCTTCGAAGCGGGCGGTTGGCAGGGCGTCTGCGCACCGAGCAAGACCCTCGGCCGAAATCGTCGACAAGGCTCAATCGTGAAATTAATGCGGTGCTTGCCGATGCCAAATTAAAAGCGCGGCTCGTCGAGCTTGGCGGTCAAACCGGCCCCCCGGAACGCCCGCCGACTTCGGCAAGTTCATCGCGTCCGAAACCGACAAATGGGGCAAGGTGGTCCGCGAAGCCGGCCTCAAGGCGCGTTGAACGCATGCACGGTCGCGCCAGCATCGGCCATTTGTCTTCGTTTCGGACCTGTCGACGCTTGAGCGCGCGGGCAGCGATTCGTCTTAAAGACTATCAGCAACGCCGATCCGAGCAGCAAAGCGGACGTTGCTACGGAACATTCCGTAATCTGCCATTCTGCGATTTCGGCTCAATGATGCAAAGAATTGCTTTATCGAAGCAGGAGATTTGGAATAGCCACTCGTTTGGCGAATGATGCATAACCGTTCGTTATGAGTGGTGATGAACGAAGTGAGCCTGCAAATAAATTCTTTGCTCGTAACGCGTAGTTCCACAAATCCCCGCGTATCTGGACGCATACCGGAGTCCACAATAGCAATACGTACTCTCTAACGAGTAGAATACACAACATA
>CAVVGP010000238.1:0-14355 GCA_963747625.1 uncultured Bacteroidales bacterium
GACAGGGGGTAGGACAGGCTATAGCTGATAAGAAACTGCTTGAGTTCGGTGTAAAGGAATTATCGGATATTGCAGGTCAGAAAGCTGTTCAGACTAACTCAACAAAAGATATCTCAAATTTTAAACTGAGAAAAAACATGCCAATCGGTATAATGGTAACATTACGCAGAGACAGGATGTACGAATTTCTGGAACGGCTGATTTCTGTAGCCCTTCCGCGAATCCGCGACTTCAAGGGTATCAATTCCAAACTCGATGGCCGTGGCAATTATACACTAGGAATTACCGAACAGATAATTTTCCCTGAAATCGACCTCGATAAGATTGCAAAGATCATGGGACTTCAGGTAACATTCGTAACATCTGCTGGACGGGATGAAGAAGCATTGGCACTTCTCAAGCATTTTGGTTTACCTTTTAAAAATACTAAAAAACTAGTTATATGGCGAAAGAATCAATGATAGCCCGCGAAGTAAAACGCGCAAGACTGACCCAGAAATATGCTGCAAAAAGAGCTCAGCTTAAAGCTGCAGGTGATTATGTAGGATTAAGCCGTCTGCCAAGGAATTCTAACCCTAACAGAATGCATAACCGTTGCAAATTAACGGGTCGCTCAAGAGGTTATATGAGACAATTCGGAGTAAGCAGGATAACTTTCAGGGAGATGGCATCATTCGGGCTTATTCCGGGTGTAAAAAAAGCCAGCTGGTAATTTAGGAATATTTATAAACTATAATAAATAATAAAAAATAAAAGATGACTGATCCAATTGCAGATTTACTGACCAGAATAAGGAACGCCATTATGGCCGGTCATAAGGTTGTGGAGGCACCAGCATCCAATCTTAAGAAAGAGGTTGCCAGGATTCTTTTCGAAAAAGGGTATATCCTCAGCTATAAGGTTATTGATGGTGAAGGACCTCAGGGAGTTTTAAAAATTGCTCTTAAATATAATTCCAAGAGCAAAAAGCCGGCAATTAAAGAAATTCAAAGAATAAGCCGTCCGGGTCTCCGTCAGTATATCGGAGTTGATGAAATGCCACGTGTACTTAATGGACTGGGTATTGCAATAATTTCTACCTCTAAAGGGTTAATGACCGACAAAGAGGCAAAGAAAGAAAAAATCGGTGGTGAAGTATTATGTTACGTTTACTAATAGGAGGATATTTTAATGTCACGAATAGGAAAATTACCTGTAAACCTGCCTAAAGGCGTTACTGTAAGTGTCAGTGACACCAATTTGGTTAGAGTGAAAGGCCCACTGGGGGAGTTGACACAGGCAGTCGACAAAGACCTGAAGGTCGAAGTGGTGGGGAACGAAGTCATATTATCGAGACCATCAGAATCAAAGAATCATAAGTCGTTGCATGGGCTCTATCGTGCACTTATTCATAATATGGTTGTGGGAGTTTCTGAAGGTTATAAGAAAGAGCTTGAACTTGTCGGGGTGGGTTACCGTGCAGAAGCAAAAGGGCAGAACCTCGAGATGAGCCTTGGTTTTTCACATGAAGTAATTATCCAGCTGCCTGATGAAGTTAAGGTCGAAACAAAAACCGAAAGAAGGGCTAATCCTATCATTACCCTTACCTGCATCGACAAGCAACTCATCGGACATGTTGCTGCAAAGATCAGATCTCTCCGTCCGCCTGAACCTTACAAAGGCAAAGGAATTAAGTTTGTTGGAGAACAGCTCAGAAGGAAGGCTGGGAAATCAGCTAGTGTTTAATCTGGTAAAAGTAAAAAATCATGGCCTTAACTAAGTTGGAAAGAAGAACAAGGATCAAGATGAGGATCCGGAAAAAAATAAACGGTACTGCTGAAACACCAAGGCTTGCAGTGTATCGTAGCAATAAACAGATCTATGTTCAGGTTGTAAATGATCTGAGCGGAGTTACTCTACTGTCGGCCTGTTCCAAAGAAAAAGAGGTTGCAGCTCAGACAGGTATTAAAAAAATTGAACAGGCTAAACTTGTCGGGAAACTTCTTGCTGCCAAATGCAAAGAAAAAGGTATCGAGAAAGTTGTTTTCGACAGAAGCGGATATAAATATCATGGCAGAGTAAAATCATTGGCTGATGCAGCACGCGAAGGCGGATTAAAATTCTAATGAATTATGGGAAACGGTATAAGAAAAGTAAAAACCAGCGATCTCGAACTAAAGGATAGACTCGTTAGCATCCAGAGAGTGACCAAAGTTACAAAAGGTGGACGTACTTTCAGCTTTTCAGCGATAGTTGTTGTTGGAAACGAAGATGGTATTGTCGGACATGGACTTGGTAAAGCCAGTGAAGTAACCACAGCTATTGCTAAGGGGATCGAAGATGCAAAAAAGAATCTGATAAAAGTACCTGTTATCAATGGTACAATTCCTCACGAACAGGTTGCTAAATTCGGTGGAGCAAAAGTATTTATAAAACCTGCTTCAGAAGGTACAGGTGTTAAGGCTGGTGGAGCTATGCGTGCTGTATTGGAGAGTGTCGGAGTGAAGAATGTACTTGCAAAATCAAAAGGATCTTCAAACCCTCACAACCTGGTGAAAGCAACTTTCTCAGCTCTGCTTGAGATGAGGGATGCCTTCACGGTAGCTGAACACAGAGGTGTCGCAATGGATAAAGTTTTTAACGGTTAGTAAAGAACATTACGATGGCAAAAATTCGTATCACCCAGGTGAAAAGTAAAAACGGGAAACCTGAAAGACAGAAAAGAACTCTCGAAGCTCTGGGAATTCGCAAATTGAATCACAGTGTTGAACATGAAGCTACACCTCAGATACTGGGGATGGTAGTAAAAGTAAGACACCTGGTTAAAGTTGAAAATATTTAGGATATTAACCATATTTACAATATAAAGTTATGGATTTGAGTAACTTGAGACCTGCAAAAGGATCAACACATAATAGTAAGCGTCTTGGTCGCGGACAAGGCTCCGGTAAAGGAGGCACATCGACCAGGGGCCATAAAGGCGCAAAATCAATATCAGGCTATAGCCGTAAGATCGGATTTGAAGGAGGTCAGATGCCTCTTCAGAGACGTGTTCCAAAATATGGCTTTAAAAATATTAACCGCAAAGAATATAAGGGTATTAATATCAGTACTCTTCAAACCCTTGCGGAATCACATAATATTGAAAAAATCGATTTTGAGGTACTTGTAATGGCAGGACTGGTTTCCAAAAATGCTTTGGTAAAAATACTTGGAAAAGGAACTCTTGAAAGAAAACTTGAAGTTCATGCCCATGCATTCAGCAAATCAGCTGTAGAAGCAATCGAAGCAAAAAAGGGAACCGCTGTAATACTTTAATTTCATGAAACTGTTTCAGACTATAAAAAATATCTTTAAGATAGAAGATCTTCGCGCAAGACTACATCTATACTTTTGGAATCATTATGTTATACAGACTGGGTAAGTATATTACCCTTCCGGGCGATTGACCCTTCCCAACTGGCAAATTTGCATCATCAGACGCAATCTGGTCTTATGGGACTTCTGGATATGTTTTCGGGAGGAGCATTTTCACAGGCTTCAATTTTTGCCCTTGGAATTATGCCTTATATTTCTGCTTCAATTGTAGTCCAGTTGCTCGGAATAGTTTTCCCTTATTTCCAGAAACTGCAGAAAGAAGGTGAAAGCGGACAGACGTAAAATGAATCAGCATACAAGATATCTTACAATTGCCGTTCTTGTTCTTCAGGCTCCTACTTACCTTTTGAACCTGGCCCATACTCTGCCTGCGTCTGCATTTATTATCGGGGGTACTTTTTTCCAGGTTTCTTCCGTTATAATTCTTACAGCCGGTACAATGTTTGTAATGTGGCTCGGAGAAAAGATAACTGATAAAGGGATAGGAAATGGTATTTCTCTTATTATTATGATTGGTATTGTAGCCAGGATGCCTGCAAGTTTTATATTTGAATCAGGAACAAGGATGAATGGTGCCGGCGGTGCTATTGTACTTATTGTTGAAGTTTTGTTTTTGTTCATCGTTGTCCTTGGTGTAATCCTTCTTGTTCAGGGTACGCGACGTGTTCCTGTACAGTATGCAAGAAGAATTGTCGGGAATAAACAATATGGCGGGGTGCGTCAGTATATACCTCTTAAGGTTAATGCAGCTGGAGTAATGCCGATTATATTTGCCCAGGCAATTATGATGTTGCCGATGATTATTGCAGGCTACACTAATTCGGGTTCAGGCTTTGTTGTCGCATTCTCCAATATGTATGGATTCTGGTATAACCTGGTGACAGCAATTTTTATTATAGTCTTTACATATTTTTATACTGCGATTACAATAAATCCGGTTCAGATGGCAGAAGATATGAAGAAAAACGGAGGCTTCATTCCCGGAATTAAACCAGGCAGAAAAACAGTTGAGTTTCTCGATACTATAATGTCGCGTATTACATTCCCGGGTTCAATTTTCCTTGCAATAGTTGCAATATTGCCATCTCTTGCGGTGAAAGCCGGTGTAACACCACAATTTGCACAATTCTACGGAGGCACATCACTTCTCATTCTTGTAGGGGTTATTCTTGATACCCTTCAGCAGATTGAAAGTCATTTGCTTATGCGTCATTACGATGGTCTGATGAAATCAGGTCGTGTTAAAGGAAGAGCTGGTTCTGTTACATCAATATAAGTTTAGCGTTCTTTGATGTTGTATTTAAAGACTGATGAAGAGGTACGGTTGTTAAAAGAGAGCAATATGCTGGTGTCGAGAACACTTGCGGAAATTGCTAAATTAATAAAACCAGGGGTTACAACTCTTTATCTCGATAGAATTGCCGAAACGTTTATCCTTGATAATGGAGCAACTCCGGCATTCAAGGGATATGGTGGGTTTCCAAATACTCTCTGTACATCTGTCAACGAAGAAGTGGTTCATGGTATTCCATCCGATTATATTCTGAAAGAAGGTGATATAATATCAGTCGATTGTGGGGTGATATTAAACGGATGGTATGGCGATAGTGCTTTTACTTTTCCTGTAGGAGAGATTACCGAAGAGGTAAGAAGATTGCTCGATTATACCAGGGCTTCTCTTGAAGAAGGAGTTAAAGCAGCAGTTGCAGGGAACAGGGTAGGAGATATCTCTCATGCAGTTCAGACAAAAGCTGAAAGCGGAGGATATTCTGTAGTCAGGGAACTGGTTGGTCATGGACTTGGAAGAAAACTGCATGAATCGCCTGAAGTTGCGAACTAGGGGAAACAGGGAACCGGACCAAAAATGGAAAAAGGGCTTGTAATCTGTATTGAACCAATGATTAATCATGGGAAAAAAGGAGACAGTACAGATGAGAGACGGATGGACCATAAAAACTGCCGATGGAAAGCCTTCGGCACATTTTGAATATGCTGTTGCCGTTGACAAGGGTAAAGCAGAGGTATTGACAACTTTTGAATTTATTGATAAAGTTTTAAATAAAATGTAATCGTATGGCTAAACAACCATCAATTGAGCAAGACGGTACAATCATCGAAGCCCTTTCAAATGCTATGTTCAGGGTGGAGCTCGAAAACGGACATGTGATAACAGCCCATATTTCGGGAAAGATGAGAATGCACTATATAAAGATCTTGCCAGGAGATAAGGTAAAAGTTGAAATGTCACCATATGATTTAACAAAAGGAAGAATAACATTCAGGTATAAATAAGAAATATTAAGATAATGAAAGTAAGAGCATCTGTAAAAAAGCGCAGTTCTGACTGTAAAATTGTCAGAAGAAAAGGTCGCATTTACGTTATTAACAAGAAAAATCCCAAGTTCAAACAGAGACAGGGATAATTTTAACTAATTTTGCAACTCATTTAAGAAAAGTTTTATATGGCACGTATTGTTGGTGTAGATTTACCAAGAAATAAAAGAGGCGAAGTTGGCTTGACTTACATCTACGGAGTAGGCAGGAGCACTGCACAGAAAGTACTCGATGAGGCTGGCGTTGACAGGAATGCAAAAGTCCAGGAATGGACCGATGATCAGATCAATACCATCCGCAGGATTCTGAACGATAACTATAAACTTGAAGGTGAACTCCGTTCAGAGACCCAGATGAACATAAAAAGACTTATGGATATAGGCTGCTATCGTGGTGTTCGTCACAGAATTGGTCTTCCTGTCAGAGGACAGAGCACTAAGAATAACGCCAGAACCCGTAAAGGGAGAAAGAAAACTGTTGCAAACAAGAAAAAAGCTACTAAATAAATAGATTATGGCAAAGAAGACTGGAGCATTAAAAAAGAGGGTCGTTAAGGTTGAACCTTCAGGCCAGGCACATGTTCATTCATCATTCAATAATATAATTGTTACTCTGACCAATAATTCCGGTCAGGTTATTTCATGGGCGTCAGCAGGGAAAATGGGATTCAAGGGTTCCAAAAAAAATACACCTTATGCTGCTCAGATGGCATCTGAAGAATGTGGTAAAGTGGCGTATGATCTTGGATTAAGAAAAGTAAAAGTATTCGTAAAAGGTCCGGGATCAGGTCGCGAATCAGCTATCAGATCAATAAGCAACGTTGGGATTGAAGTTACAGAAATAGTCGACGTAACACCAATGCCTCATAATGGTTGCCGTGCTCCTGGTAGAAGACGAGTATAAAAAATATTTAATTGATAATTTGTAAGTTATAAAATTTATAGCACGATGGCAAGATATACCGGCCCAAGAACAAGAATAGCAAGAAAATTTGGTGAACCGATTTTCGGTCCCGACAAACACCTGGAGAGGAAAAATTTTCCTCCCGGACAGCATGGAATGAACAAAAAGAGGAAAAAGACTTCAGAATATGGTGTCCAGCTAAGGGAGAAACAGAAAGCAAAATATACCTATGGTATGCTTGAACGTCAGTTCAGGAACACTTTTGAGAAAGCTTCAAGAAGAAAAGGAGTTACCGGCTCAGTGTTGCTGCAGCTCCTGGAATCGAGGCTCGATAATGTTGTCTACCGTCTGGGTATTGCACCAACAAGAGCTGGAGCAAGACAGCTCGTATCTCATCGCCATATTACCGTTAATGGAACTGTAGTGAATATTCCTTCATTTCAGCTTAAACCCGGAGATATTATTGGCGTTCGCGAGAAATCAAAATCTCTCGAGTCGATAGTTGATTCACTTACAACCAAAAAGTATTCTAAACTTACCTGGTTGGAGTGGGATGATACACAAATGGCAGGTAAATTTATGAACGTACCTGATCGTGCTGATATTCCTGAAAACATTAAGGAACAACTTATAGTTGAATTGTATTCTAAATAATAATATTTAAGAAAAAATCTATGGCCATTTTATCTTTCCAGAAGCCTGATAAAGTAATAATGCTGGAAGCGGACGACAAACACGGAAAATTTGAATTCCGTCCGCTTGAACCTGGCTATGGTATTACTGTGGGCAATGCATTAAGACGAATTCTACTTTCTTCTTTGGAGGGCTTTGCTATAACAACGGTTAAAATTGAGGGGATTGACCATGAGTTCTCTACCATAACTGGTGTAATGGAGGATGTTACCGAGATCATTCTAAACCTCAAACAGGTTCGTTTTAAAAGAATAGTTGAGGATGTTGATCACGAGAAAGTTACCATAAAAGTCAGTGGTCAGGATGTATTTAAAGCCGGAAATATTAACAGCGCTTTGAGTGGTTTTGAAGTTCTTAATCCCGAACTGGTTATCTTCAGAATGGAACCTGATGTAAAGATTCAGATTGAACTTACTATCAATAAAGGCAGAGGATATGTGCCTGCTGAAGAAAACGAACCGGTCGACAGTGAATTCGGACTTATAGCTATTGATTCTATTTTTACTCCTACAAGGAATGTAAAATATACGATTGAAAACTACCGTGTTGAGCAGAAAACTGACTATGAGAAACTTCTTTTCGAGATAGAGACAGATGGATCAATTCATCCGAAAGATGCTCTTAAGGAAGCTGCAAAAATCCTTATTTATCACTTTATGCTCTTTTCCGATGAAAAGATCACACTCGATTCGGATGACAAAATGGCTAACGAAGAGTTTGATGAGGAAGTACTGCATATGAGACAGTTGCTAAAGACAAAACTGGTCGATCTCGATCTTTCTGTCAGAGCACTTAACTGCCTTAAAGCTGCAGAAGTTGAGACACTTGGTGACCTGGTGAAGTTTAATAAGAATGACCTTCTTAAATTCAGGAACTTTGGCAAGAAATCACTCACCGAGCTGGATGAATTGCTCGAATCCATGAGCCTGTCTTTTGGTATGGATGTAAGCAAATACAAGTTAGAGAAAGATTAATTATAAAATCGGTTAAGGAAATATAGAAATGCGACATTCAAGAGTTATTAACCATTTAGGAAGAACAAGTTCGCACAGAAAAGCGATGCTTTCGAATATGGCAACATCACTTATCCTTCATAAAAGGATTACCACAACTACTGCCAAAGCTAAAGCACTGCGTACTTTTGTGGAACCGCTTATTACTAAATCAAAGGAAGATTCAACTCACTCGAGGAGAGTGGTTTTCAGTTATCTGAAAGATAAGAGTGCTGTGACTGAGTTGTTCAGAGAAATATCACCTAAAATCGCCGAAAGACCGGGTGGCTACACACGTATCTTAAAAACCGGCAACAGAATTGGAGATAATGCTGATATGTGTATTCTGGAGCTCGTTGATTATAATGAAGCTATGCTCGGAGGGGAAGCTGTAAAAACCAAAACAACAAGAAGAAGAAGAGCCCCCAGGAAAAAAGAAGAAGCAGTAGCTGAAACGAAAACTCCGAAAACTGCCAAAGCAAAGGCAGAAAAGGTTGAAAAGCCAGTTGATAATGATGAAGATACAAGGGAAGAATCAATTCCTGAAGAAAAATAAGATGTTATAAAATTATCATTTTGAAAAGGGATAGGTTAGAAAAAATCTGGTCCCTTTTTTTATATGCTACATTATTGTTTAATAATTAAATAAAAATTATGGGTCAGATAGTTAGTGTTCATGCCCGTGAAATACTTGATTCGCGTGGAAATCCGACAGTTGAAGTTGATGTAATGACGGCAAGTGGATATTTTGGAAGAGCTGCTGTGCCATCCGGTGCTTCGACAGGCGAAAATGAAGCTCTGGAACTAAGAGATGGTGATAAAAACCGATATCTGGGCAAGGGAGTTTTGAATGCAGTTCATAATGTCAATAACGTAATTACCGATGAGGTGATGGGAATGGACGTAACTGACCAGGCCGGAATCGATAAAAAAATGATCGATCTCGATGGGACCAAGACAAAGAGCAATCTTGGCGCCAATGCAATACTTGGCGTATCGCTGGCGGTAGCAAAGGCAGCTGCTTCTTATCACGGATTGCCTTTGTTTCGCTATATAGGTGGTGCAAATGCAGTTACATTACCCATCCCGATGATGAACATTATCAATGGTGGTTCTCACTCAGATGCCCCTATCGCTTTCCAGGAATTTATGATAAGACCAATAGGTGCTATCACCTTCAGCGAAGGGTTGCGGATGGGAGCTGAAGTATTCCATTACCTTAAAAAAGTTCTAAAAGAACGTGGATTAAGCACTGCAGTTGGTGATGAGGGAGGTTTTGCTCCTAAATTCGAGGGAACTGAAGATGCACTTGAGACAATTCTTAAAGCTATTAATGCTGCAGGATATAAACCCGGATCAGATATTACTATTGCTCTCGATTGCGCGGCTTCCGAATTTTACAATGAAGGTCTGTATAACTACTCAAAATTTGAAGGTCCAAAAGGCGCGCGCAGAACTTCAAAAGAACAGGTTGATTTTATTGAGCACCTTATATCAAAATATCCTATTGATTCTGTAGAAGATGGTATGTCTGAAGGTGACTGGGATGGATGGAAATTATTGACAGACAGGCTTGGTAAGAGATGTCAGATTGTAGGTGATGATGTATTTGTGACCAATGTTGACTATCTTAAAAAAGGTATTGACATGGGTTGTGCAAATTCGATTCTTATTAAAGTCAACCAGATAGGAACACTTACCGAGACGCTCAATGCTATTGAGATGGCTCACAGGGCAGGTTATACTACCGTCACATCACATCGTTCAGGTGAAACAGAAGATACCACAATTGCAGATATAGCAGTTGCTACCAATTCGGGCCAGATTAAAACCGGATCTGCCAGCAGAACCGACAGGATAGCTAAATACAATCAGCTGCTCAGAATTGAGGAGACTCTGGGTAACCTGGCTGTATACGGGTATAAGAAATAATTATTGTACCATAAAGGGGGGCAAATATCTGAATTCTGTAATTTACTATCGCACCATCCCCTTAGGAAGGCTGAGAATCGGCCATGGGGTTAACTTTCCGACGTTATTAACAATTGTTGATAACTCTTGTTTGTATCGGGTTTATAAGAACGGACCAGATTTCATGGTTTTTTAAGATTCCTGGTGTAAATTTGATTTTATCAGGTGAGCGATAAAAGACTGCTCAAAAGATGTGGAAACGGAAAAGGTTACTTAATTGAAACAAGACCCGTTTCATTCAGACCCTCGGGTCTGCGCATCAGGAGAGCCGAAGCCTGAACCAGACGGACCTAGTGTCCCCGATGTTCAGTAAGTCAGCGAAAACCGGAAACGTTCTTTCATTGATTGAGTCACAGGGCTTCAGTTAAATAATGGCTTCGGCCACTTTTTTTCTGAAACTGATGCAATATCCTTCGGGAAATATGTATCAGCGCCTGAATGACACTTCGTCCCGGAAAACCCATCGAAAGGTGGGAAGAAAGGACAGCCGGAAGGTTCTGCTGTAACAGGCAAAACCCGAACGCCATGGGTTGCAGAAATGGATCTTGTATTCAACAACGCAACCGGCCATAATAACAGTAATCTGACATCGTTGTCAGCCTCGGTTGAAAACGGTGAATGGGAACTAATCCTTGCGATGAGTTCCCATTATTGTTTTTATACATTACCAACTCATTTAACGATGTATGGACGTTGCATGCAACGTCCATACATCGTTACACGTTTACCCTGTAAATTTATCATCCGGCTGATAAATGAAATTTCTGCAATCCATAATTGTGGATTAACATTGGTAACTCCTATTGTCTTATTAAATATCTTTGAACTTCATTTTATAATAGTCTATGAGTTATGCAGGATTAAAAGATTTTATAACTGACCTCGAGAAAAGGAACGAGCTGTTGCGGATTAAACAATTTATTAATCCGATTCTTGAGATTACAGAAATAACAGACAGGGTAACCAAATCAGGCGGGAAAGCATTCCTGTTTGAAAACACAGGAACGGGCTTCCCTGTGCTTATAAATGCATTCGGATCGGATTTGAGGATGTCAATGGCAATTGGCAGAAAAAGTCTTGATGAAGCCGGCACGGAAATTGAAAATTTATTTAACAATTATCATATAACCAGGAGAGTTTTTTTCAGAAACTTTCAACCCTACCGGAACTCTAGTTAAACTGGCAGGACTTCTTCCTTCACGGATTAGAAGAAAAGGTACGTGCCAGCAACAAATTCACAGAATACCCGATCTTGATATTTTACCTGTATTAAAATGCTGGCCACACGATGGAGGCCGTTTTATTACTCTCCCGATAGTACATACGCGGCATCCCGAAACCGGAAGCACAAATGCCGGAATGTACCGGATGCAGATCCTTGATAAAAACACGACCGCCATGCACTGGCAACGCCATAAAACAGGAGCCAACCATTTTGAGGCCTGGAAAATAAAGGGAGAAAGAATGCCGGTTTCTGTAGCTCTTGGAGGAGACCCTGTTTATACATATGCAGCAACAGCTCCTCTTCCTGAAAATATTAATGAATATATTCTCGCAGGCTTCCTCAGGAAAAAGAAGGTAAAAATGGTAAAATGCATTACAAACGATCTATTTGTGCCGGAAGATGCTGATATTATTATTGAAGGTTTTGTAGATCCGACAGAAGATCTGGTATGGGAGGGACCATTCGGAGATCATACTGGCTTTTATTCTTTGGCTGACTGGTACCCGAAATTTCATGTCACATGCATTACACATTCAAATAACGCAGTTTATCCGGCAACAATAGTTGGTGTGCCACCACAGGAAGATGCCTGGATGGCCAAAGCCACTGAAAAGTTATTTCTTCCTCCTGTCAGGTTGACCCTGCAGCCTGAAATTGAAGATTTTCATATGCCAGACGCCGGTACAGCCCACAATATGGTCATTGTCAAGATTAAAAAGAGCTACCCGGGCCAGGGGATGAAAGTCATTAATTTATTATGGGGAGCCGGACAGATGATGTTTACCAAGTATATGATCGTAGTAAGCGGAGATATCGACATCAGAAATTACAAATCATTGCTTGTTCATGTTTTTGCCAATGTTGATTTCAACAGAGACCTTATGTTTAGCAATGGCCCTCTGGATGTTCTCGATCATTCAGCTGATAATTTTTCTTTCGGTGGAAAAGTTGGCGTCGATGCTACGATTAAACTTACTGAAGAAAATTCAGGAAGAATTAAAACTCCAGAATCAGATAAAAATGAAATAGCCGGGATAAATGAAGATTTTCTTGACAGGGATATTATAAAAAGTTTTAATCTCAGTCTTTTGGCTCAGGATATTCCTGTTATTATTACTGCAGTGGATTGGTCAGAGGGTGATAATGTAATTGAAAGAGTGAGAAATATATTCCGTGCGAATGATGCCGGAGGAATCTTCAGGTTGTTATTAATAGTTGATCATACCGTAAATGTTGATGATCTTTTTATGGTAGCATGGCAGATTCTTGGAAACACCGATCCCCAGCGCGACCATGAATTTATATCTCCATTTTCTGTTATGTTGGATGGGACAATAAAGGGGTACAGAAAAGGAAGGTTCCCGCGAAAATGGCCTAATGTAGTCAGTTCTTCCCTGGAAACTATTTCAACAATAGATCAGAAATGGCAGTCACTAGGAATAGGAGAATTTATAAATTCACCCTCAGCCAGGTATATGAGATTGTGCAGGAAAGGCACAGATGAAATCCTCATAGATTAGCCGGTATCTATTTTTAATTTAACCGGATAACATTAGGATAATTAGGTTATTTTTGCACTCTCTGATGGTAATCATACAATTAACATATTTTACTGTATATCTTTTAAATAAATTTGATATACTGACAGGCGGCCTGGTAAATTCTTCTGCCTATTCTTCCCATTTCATTCTATACAGTTCACTTTTGATTCTCATTGTCTTTTTGCTTGTTATGTCTCAGACGAGGATTTTCGTTAAAACCAGGAAAATACTCAAAGAAAAGGAACAGGCTCTCAATCTTATTGAGCAGCAGAAGGTTGAGCTGGAATTAAAGGATAGGAATATCACAGATAGTTTGACATATGCGCAAAGAATTCAGGAGGCTCTTTTACCATCAGAAGCCTATTTCAGGAAGCATTTTGCAGATTCATTCATCTTATTTAAGCCCAAAAATATTGTGAGTGGCGATTTCTACTGGATCGGTGAAAAAGGTGACAAGGTTTTTGTGGTAGCAGCGGATTGCACTGGTCATGGTGTTCCGGGTGCTTTGATGTCGATGATTGGTTTGAAAATCATTGAAAAAGCGATTAATGAAGATAGCATGGAAATTCCATCAACGATTCTTTCTGTGATGAATAAAGGTTTGGAAAAGACCTTCAGCAGGGAAAAAAAGATTGGTACAATTATTAGGGATGGGATGGATATCGGACTCTGTGTAGTCGACAGAAAAAGAAAGAAGGTCGAAACCGTTGTGATGCTTCCTGGCACCAGGGCCGCCCCTCCGAAACCGGCGGCATTCCAGAAAACGTTGTTGCCGGGCGAGGGTTGGGCCGGATTCCGCGGCGAACCGGGGTTAGAAGAAATACAACGTCAGCGAGTCGGCAAAATAAATGCTTCCTTGCCGAAACCATGCGGATACCTTGCGTGTAGTACAGGGAGAAGCGCTGAGAGCTTCGCCGCTACAGCGCCAGTTCCAGGAGACGCTCGGTTTCCGGCTTCCCGGGTATATCGATGCCACGCCGACAGCGGCGATCTGGTGGACACGGGAAGGCATAAGGTATTGTAGAAATGCAAGGAGGGCTGGCAATCGATAAGATGGAGCCCCGGGCGACTGTCTGATAACCATTCGGACACTTCGCGGATTGGTTTTTGATTCCCAATTGACTAGCGGTTCGCCGCTTCCAATTTGGGCGCATGCACCGAAGCGGCTGAAGTGCACGGTTTCAAGACATCGCACCAGGGCATCGACGCAGAGGCTACGCTCGCGAAGATCGGGCGAAGAAAGACCCTCATTTAATACGAGAATGCGCACGGGCGGGCTCGGCCTCTGTGCCACTGAGATAGAGATGAAGATTTGCTTGAAGAAAAAAGCCGAGCGATG